>CACYBU010000229.1 GCA_902772665.1 uncultured Methanobrevibacter sp.
AAGTAGTAGATAATTCATTTACTTTTTAATTTTTTTTGTTCGTATCATATCGAACAAATTTCACTAAAAGTAGTAGATAATTTAAAGTTCGTTATGATGATAGCAACGACATTCGTTACTGATATAACCAACACTGACTATTACGACAAATATATCAAAATTCTATAAAATATTGCAGAATAATTATTTGCAAGTATTTTCACTTAAACTTTTATCATAATCAATTAGATTATAATTTGCCATTACTTTCACAGAATATCTTACATATTCCCATCGATGAAACCTGAAATCTAATTTTCAACGAAATCAAGAATTTCCGGATCAATTTCTGATGCTTTTTGAATACATTTAGCAGCCTCAAGGTTATTGTTCGCCATCATATGCACCATTGCTTTATACACCCATACCTCAGCTTGATCCGGATTTATATCTAAAAGCTTATCCCAGTATTCAAGTGACTCATCCAACTTTTCCTGATAGAGCAAATACTGAGCCATCGCTGTTAAATATTCCTCATTCCTGTCATCCATTTTACGAGCCAAGTCGAAATATTTATCGGCATTTGGAAAATCATATATTTCAACATAAGCATTAGCCAAACACACAATATTGTGAATATTATTATCCAATTCATATGCTTTCTTATAGCTCTCCAAGGCTTTTTCATATTCACTTATTTGAAGATACATGAAACCTTTATTTGCAAAAATAACAGAATCAGTTGGATTTAATTCAATTGCTTTGTTGAAACATTTTTCTGCTTCCACATAATTACCAATGTGAGTTAAAAAGTTTGCCTTATCATTCCAGAACCTGTCCTCCTGAGAATTCAGTTTAATTGCCTAATTAATCACTTCAATTGCAATTTCAAAATCCTGTAATCTGGCTAAAGTTAATGCTTTGTAATATATTGCCTCAGCATCAGAAGGATTTAATTCAATGGCATGGTCAAATAATTTTAATGCTTTTTCAAAATCACCAGATATGTAATGGTCAAAACCCTGATTGAATGCATCGGCAGAACCGGCAATATCATCCATTTCATCCAGCAAATCATCAAACTCACAATTTTCCAAAACATCAATGTCAATTCCGCGGGCTTTGCTTACTTCAGAAATCATTGATTTTCTAAATAAATCATTTGCCTCCTCTTTATCACCTAAAACTGATGAAATAACAGATTTATAAAATAATGCCCTTCCATACTCAGGATTATCCTCCTTTATCGTGTCCAACTTAGCTAATGCCTCATGCACTAATCCTATTGAAAACAAATGATAAACATCATCAAAGAAGCTGTCCATATCCTCTTCATCAGTAGCATAATTTGTTTTGAAATCAGATACTGTGAATTCATTATTTAAAGTAGATAAATTAAACATGTCAGATATAGTGTTTGCCTTTTTAGAAACTGTTGATTTTTTAGTTCCAAAATAATCTCATATTGTATCGGCACTAATATAATACTTGGATTGTTTATCAAACAGGAAATTATTTTGTGCCAAACAATATATTACAGCACTAGCCCATATATCCAGTCTACCCCTTTTAAAAGGAACATTATGTTTTCTTCCCATTTTTTCAACAAGTTTAATCGCCAAATCACAATATTCATCATTTAAATTATCATCACAAAATGCAGTAACCATCTCAATTAGTTCATCCTGTTTCTGTTTTGTTTTATCATCCATATTTTACATCTCCAAAATTATTCAATCCATTCATCCAAATATAATTCTAATTTTTTTATTATTTAAATCTCACTTATTTTACATTCATTTACCGATATATAGCCCATTAAAATTATATAATTATTTCCAACCCTTCATTAACAATATTGTATACAGAAAACCACATCTGGATAAAAAAAAACTATCTTACAAGATGCTTTCCACTTTCATTAATAAAATGACACTGTTTAGTTTATATTAAATATGTTTAAAAAATGAGGATTTGTTAATTATTGAAGAGCTGAAGCTCATTTGCACCATAAAAATCAAAGATTATTGTTAAAATATATTGTAAATGCCATTAATTATTGTTTAAAGATAATCATAACAACCCACAGCAAATACATTTCTAATCAGTTGAATTAAACTTGTAAGATTAAATAACATCCCCTCAGATAAGCTTGAAAAATTAGGTCACACTAATGAGGACATAATCAAATGCAATGGAATAACAATTTATAATATAAAAAAATAGAAATTACGAATTTATAACAGAAAAGATTGAAATTGATGAAAACTTCACCATGATTGTCGATGAACTGTATGACGAAACAATAGAAATAATTAATTCGAGTTTAGATGATAAATGATGAACTGGTCATCAGATATCCTAGACATTAAGAACCTCCACCCAATCCATAAAAACCAGAATCTGATTATACCACCAACAATATCAGTTAAAAGTATTTATCACTGAATAATCAAAATAATAATTAAACATGAAAAAAATATTTCAGGAATTTGATGATTAAAATGAGTGGTAAAATTTATATTATCGGAATAGGACCAGGTTCCAGCGAATATTTAACAAAAAAAGCGGTTGACACAGTTAAAATGAGTGATTATGCCGTCGGAAGCACAAGAGCAATTGAACTTTTCAGCGATGTTAAAAATACAATTCCCTTTAACGTTAAAGAATTATTGACTACTTTAGAAAGAGGAGTTGAACTTGCAAGTGAAGGAAATACTGTTTCAATATTATCAACCGGAGACCCCGGGTTTTCAGGTGTTTTAAATACTGTTTTAAGAATTTCAGATGAAAAGAATTTTCCAAGGGAAAACATTGAAGTGCTACCAGGAGTCAGTTCCCTGCAGCTTGCAGCGGCAAAATGCCATATACAGTGGGACAGTGCCAACGTGATGACATTTCACGGCAGGGAAAATATAGATGACATTCTTCCAGTTATAAACAACGGTAATATAACCATTGCACTGCCTTCACGTAAAGTTCGAGACATGGCGCAGTTTCTGCTCGACAACGGCGTTGAAAAAACAAGGAAAGTGATTGTCTGTGAGCGCCTGAGTTATCCGGATGAAAAAATTGTTGCCTCCACATTAAATGATATTGCCAATAGTGAATTTACCTATATGTGCATAATTGTCATATATCCCTAAAATTTAGGCGAAAAATTCATTTTAAAAACCATTTACCATTTGATTTTAAAATTAAAGTTTATATAGTCGGAATTTCATACCTTTACTGTCGGTCGTATCACAAAAGATAAAGGTATGATTATTATGAATATTAAATTAAACACCATGTGTTTCATAATCCTTCTGTTTTTATTAATTGGAGCTGTATCAGCATCCAATTCGGATAATGAAACATTGCAAAAAACAGTTGACCAACCAAATGATAATATTTCACAGCCAAACTGTGAAGACACATTAACATTGAGTCAGAATACTGAAAAACTGGAGAGGAATGTCAATCCAGACAATGCGATTAAATCAAAACTCGTGCATTCAATTGTTCCCGCAACGGCTTCAGCCAAGACAAAAGTTACGCTTAAAGCTCCTGATGTTAAAATGTATTATAAAGATGGGAGTAAATTCATAGTAACCCTTAAAAATCCATCAAAAAAACCGATTGCCAAAGCCACGATCAAAATTACAATTGACGGGAAGACTTATGCGAAAACCACTAATTCAAATGGCAAGGTTTCTATGGATCTTAATTTCAAAAGTGGAAAATACACTGTGACAACAACCTTTGACGGTACAAAAACCTATGAAAAGAAAAGCGTTAAAAGTACGGTGACAATTAAAAGTACAATAAAATGCAGTGATATGACAAAATTCTATAAAAACAAAGCAGCATATTACTCCACTTTCTATGACAAGAAAGGAAAAGTTTTAAAGGAGGCGAAAGTCAAGTTTACTTTGAACTCAAAAACTCATACTGTCAAGACCAGTAAAAAGGGTGTTGGAAAGCTTGCAGTTGATTTAAAACCCGGCAGGTACAGTATTACGCTCATAAATTCAAAAACATCTGAATCCGTTGCAAAAACAATAACAGTAAAATCCCTGATTGAGACCCATGATTTAACAATGAATGAAAATGACAAAAGCAAATTCACAGTCAAGGTCTTCAACAACAAGGGAAAAGTATCCTCAGGCAAAAGGGTGACAGTGAAAGTGAACGGAAAAACATACACTCCGACAAGTGATTCCAAGGGAATTGCATCACAAGTGATTGATCTGCCTGCGGGAAGATATACAATTACAACTGAGTATGATGGGCTTAAAAATACGAATTATATAACAGTTAACAGTGCGATAAAGCACAACTCATTCAGCCACATAACCTCAATTCCAACCTATGTGAACGTGACAATACCATATGTCTTTCACAACTCAGCTTATTCAGTTAAATCAGGTGTTAACGGAATAGTAAAGATGCCAAAAAACGAAGCATTTACAATAAAAGTCAATTCGAATCAGAGCCATCTGTTTACAAGAACCCAGATTCCAGGTGTCGATTCCACTGTCATCGGTTATAAAACCTATCTGATACCCTTTGATGGAAGCGCCATCAGAAGTGATTTTAACCGGGAAAATCTGAAAGGTGACGGGATTTTAATTTGGGCAAATTCATCCTACACTCAAATTGAATACCGCAGCACAACTGAAGAAAACACCGAACTGTTTGGGGTGTATATGGACAGGGGACTTGAGAACAGTGAAACAATCACATATCTTCAAAACTACAATATAAAGGCAATGATTAATCTCTACACCGGAGGATTTGATGAAACCGGACTGAAATATAATCTGGGGAAATATTACGACAAAACAATTTATGATTTTTACTATAAAACCTACGATGAAATAACTAACGGCAAAACAGAATATATTAAATTTGCAAATACTGGAAATCCCGTAACATTCGATTTATTCGGAAAATCAATAGTCGGATACAATTCAAAAGAAGACATTATTACAAGATTCATTGTCAACGGCAAAGAGGAACTTGAAAAACAGGAAACAATAAGCTACGGTCTTGGAGAGAAATACCGCATGACTTTAGGCTTTGAAGTCCTTCAAAGCTATGCCATAATAAACAAAAAGGTTACACGGGAAATTCTGGAAAGATGGGTTGAACTGAATCCAGGATATCTCATAAGGCAAGGAGTATCCAATGTTTACGGAATGTTTTTAGCATCTCTTGAAACAGCATGGCTTGCCGATGAAATAGCTGATCAGTATGCAAATGACTTAAATGTGAAATGGAGTCGGGAAAGTACAACCACCATACTTGGAGGAATTAACCTGGATGATACATACCTTCATATTTTAAATGCTGATATGGGAATGAATGTTACAGGTGATGAGGATAGTGCAAAAGTATTCAGATTGATGAACTCCTTTTATCTGCCGAATGTTGAAAATTATGTGCTGACTCCGGTAGCTGAAAGATACTCTGATAATACCACAAGTTCAGTGGACTCAATTCTTGAATCAGTGAACAACAATAAATTCAGCATAGCCAAAATAGGAGAAATGTTTTACATTTTAAGCGAAGACGACAATACAACCATAGTTATCAATTCAACATCCGGAATAGCAAATGGACTTTTAGTTGAAAAAGACTTTGCATATAAAGGAGCGACAATTAAAACAACCAATGACTGCTGCAGCGTGGGAACAGTAACTAGTGCTCTTATTAAAAACGTTAAAGATGACATGAATAAATTGAAAAACGTTGGAGGAAATGTAATCAACGGCCTTTTAAATAAAGCTCACCCTTTAATCTCCCTATTTTACACGTTTGGAAGTTTAAGTGCATCAGTAATCAGTAAAATAGCCCCTAGTGCTACTACCGGACTTGCAAGTACTATTGGATTAATATTACAAGTTCATACAGTAGGAAAAATAATAAAAAATGATTTTATGGATGAAAGTAGCTGGCACTGGGCATACAAACATGTGACATTTACAAGAGATAGCCCGCTTGAAAATAAAAAATTCTTTAATATTCCAAAAAGTGACGGCACTTATGATTATATTGAAGTGGAAATCAATTCAGATGGCAGTTTGAACAGAAATAATGCATTATATGTCGGTGACGGTTATACCAAAAAGTTAACAAAGAGTGAAACATATAAATATTTCACAGAGGAAAAATGGACTTCATGCAATATTCCGAGAAAATATCTGAAAAATGAAGTGCCATTAATTTTCGGATAGAAAATATTTATACATCTTTAAGAGGTAGAAAATGGAAAAAACAGAAATAATATTTTCAATAGTTCTTATAGTAGCATACCTCATATGCTCGATAGCTTTGAAAATTCCATTATATGTCCATTTAATGTTTGGAGCGATAATTTTAGGAGTATTGCTAATTGCAATACTTCTTAAATTCAATCATGAATATGAAAATGAAAAAATCAGTAAAATATTTAAAATAATTACAATACTGCTGATTATCTATTATTTTGCTGCAGCAACTTATGAGTCATTTTATAATGGGATACTTCTAATGAACTCGGCTCTAATCCTTATTTTGATAGCTATCTCCGCAGTCATTAAATGGATTTTCAGCACAAAAGATTAAAAGTTAAAATTGAATATTTTAACTTATTTTATTTTTTTATAACTGAATTGCTTCCTGAGCAACTTCATCATTGTCCTCATCATCATAGAGAATGTGAGCCAACTTAAGCAGTTTTTCCTGACCTTTAACTTCATCCTTAAATAAAGGAACTTCAGCAATGTGCTGGTTCGGGAATTTCTGATCGATTAAAGCCAGTCTTTTTTGCTGCAGTCTGTGTCTTGAGTGGCAGAAATCACAGTCACAGATATCCGGCATGACCTGATTTACAATGACACTGTCAACGGTTATGCCATATTTTGAAAGGGCTTCAAGTGACCTTTCAGATTCATAAATTGACATCTCTTCAGGAATTACAACCATCTTGAAGGTTGTTCTATCTGAATCGGCCAGTACCTCTTTTGCCTTGTCTATCTGTTCCTTGGTTCTTTTTAAATCCTCCGTTGTCTGGGGATTGTCAACCTCATCCATGAAAGGCATGATTTTCCTTAATGCATTGGTTGCAGAGCCCAATTTTGCTTTAAGCATCATCATCTTACCCACCCATGAGTCCATAACTTCCGGGAATGACAGGAGTCTTAATGTGTGTCCTGTGGGAGCTGTATCGAATACAACAACATCATATTCATCGGAATTCATCACTCCCATAAACATTTCAAATGCCGCTGCTTCATCGGCTCCCGGAGATGCGGATGCCATGTCAAGTTGGTCTGATAAAAAATCCATTCCAAGCAGTCCTCCGTCGCTGTCAGGGTTTGCAGCCTTATGAGCATCCAATTGTGCCTGTTTTTGAGCCATTGCCACTTCAGGATCTATTTCAACAGCGAAAAGGTTGGTTTTGATTTCACGAGGATAACTGCCGATAGGCACTTCAAGTGAATCTGACAGAGAATGTGCTGGATCTGTTGATACTATCAATGTTTTTTTACCTTGTTCAGCGAGCCACAGTGCAGTTGCTGATGATACTGAGGTTTTTCCCACTCCTCCTTTTCCACCTATGAAAATAAATGTTGTTTTATCTTTATTGAATTTAAAAAAATCTCTAAATGCCAAGTAAATTACCTCCTACAATAAACTTACCTTTTGTTACTAAATGTTATTTATGTTTTATTACTATATAAATTTAGTCATCACAAAAATTAACACACTATTAAAAAGAGGTTTGTTAGAGATTAAAATCTCCAACATTTAACTTTAACAGTTCAGATTTTACCATTCCCAAGATTTTGGTGACTTTTTTATTTTAAGTATTTTGTCCAATGCCCACTGGATAGGTTTTTGCTTTAAATGTTTTGCACCTGAATTTAAAAGATATTTTATTGCCTTTGACAAACTTGTCGCGGATATTCCTAGCAGTTACAACAATAACACTGAACTACTCGCATCCATCATAATCAATTGGAATATCCTTAACTCCATCGATATCCTCAACTACAGTGTAAACCCTAAAACATACCATTTTGTTTATCAAAAGCAATACCTCCACTGATTTTACCATAATTACATACACTAAATATTCTATAGCATAGTACCTTACTGAAAATATCTGGAAAGGAAAAATTAATATTTTTGAACACAAATTTAAACCTATTAAAGACTTTAAGTGGAATGTGTTTGTTTAAAGTGTTGCTCTAAATCCTGCAAACTCACTGATACCTTTTGAGAGGGAACATTCCCACCCCCCCCACATGAATATCAATAAGATTGTCGATAATTCTATAACTATTTATTATTCTATGAACCGATTCTTACTTTAAACTCTCAACGAATGAATATTAAATCTAATTAAATTAATCCAATTGTAATTTTCCCTCCCCAAAATCTATTTTTAATCATGCACAGAAACTTAAGAATAAATAATACTTTTTTTTAATTTTTTCATACTATAACTGCAGTTATAATTAATTAATTTTCCTTTA
>CACYBU010000230.1 GCA_902772665.1 uncultured Methanobrevibacter sp.
AATTAGAGGAACCCTTGAGGATATTGCACAAAAAGTTAAAGATGCCAATATTACAAAGACTGCAATGATTGTAGTGGGAGATGTCCTCGACCCTGGTGAGTTTAATGCATCTAAGTTATATGACAAGAACTTTAAACATGAATATCGTTGAAAAAAAAGTAGGGATTTGAAATATTTCCCTATTAACCTATGTAATATATAATGTGATTATGATAGATTGGGCTTTTGATCGTGAAGAAGGATATGGTCGATGGGGCAATGCTGCTGAAGTTGTCCATATGGAAGAGTTAGATTATGAAGGCAAAAAAGCACATGTTAAAAAATTATGGCTAGAAAATCCTGAAAAATATCTTGAATGGAAAAATAGATGTATGGAGTTGGGACACTTACCTGATTTCTTTGGAACTGCCGATAATCCTATTCCAATTGAGGAATCTAAATTATAAAATCTACCTTTTTTATACTTATTTTTAAATAATTAACTCGCTTATTAGCGTTAGTTTTAATTTTATTTTGAAGTATGTAGTTTAACGAGTTAAAACATCAGATATGAAAAATGCATGATAAGTAATATCTGAAGACGTATAACGGTGCAAGTCCGACCGACTCCCACTATTTTTATATATTTTCATGTTCATGTTATCGGATGCTGTTCCGCCCAAACCTGTTGCGACCTGCTGTTAAACCCTAAACCCAGCGTTTTTGCAACACCAATCTAAAAATAGTATTTGTCGTTGCTCCATCCGTTGCACTTGATTTGACGTTTTCATTATAGCTAACATTAGTTCGATTATCATAATCTGCAGGCAGTTTGAATATGGCATTGTCAATGGTTAGTGTCTGAGTCGGATTAAAAAGAGAGTTGATAATAAAAAAACTGCAAGAAATGCTACTGCAATAACAATAATTAAAAGAATATGTTTATTTGAAAACCGTCTGTTATCCGGAATCCTCTGACCGCAATTACCTCACAATATAGCATCTTCATTTAATTTTTCACCACATCTACTGCAATAATCACACATCACCAATCACCAAGGATGAGGATTTAACTGTATTTGTCCTTGATTTTATTCATCAGTTTCAATTTCTTAAAAGCAACATCTCCAGGAGCTCTTCTAAGACCACAGTCCGGATCTAAAATCAAATTATCCTTTCCAACAATTTCAATGGCCTTTGCTACCAGTCCATCAACATCACTGATATCATCAACGGTGTTTACTGATGAATCAACGCATCCAAATCCTATTTTTTTACCGGATATAAGATTGGTGTTTTCCTGTAAAACTTTAAGGTTAACGCTGTTTCCTGCAAATTCAAAATCCAGAATATCAACATTGAATCTGGAAATGTCTTTGAATGCATCGGACAATATTCCGCAGACATGCATTGCTAGGGGTATGTTCATACCATCCCTAATAATATCAATGGCTTCACGTGCGGTTTTCATATCCACCATTCCTGTGGATAAAAACGGTTCATCAATTTGAATGTAAATCGGAGCTATCTTCTTTTCAATAGCATCTACTTCAAATTTTAATGAATGGGCAAGGTCGATTATTGCATCTTCCTTATTTTTGTAAAAAGAGCGGATTCTTGAAGAATGAACAATAGTATTCGGACCTGTGATGATTCCTTTAATTCCTTTTCCTTCTGGAATTTTACCGTCATAATATTCATTCATAACTTTTTTTGCATACTTCAGGTCATTAACTGAGATTTCCTGAGTGGGATTTCTGATTTTTGAGACAATTTCAGTATTTCCATCAACAATGTTCATTCCGGGAATGAATTGTGTGAAAATGGAAACCATGTCTCCTCTAACCTGACCGTCTGATATAATGTCTACTCCCGCATCAAGCTGAGCGATGACACTTGTTTTAATAGCCTGCTTAAATAGGTCATGAGCTCCAACTGCATTTAGCAGTTTGTCTTTAAATGAAGAAGGTTCACTGAGCTCTACCGGATAGCTTCCAACAACTGTAGATTTCATTTTTTATTCCCAGTGTCAAGTTTTCTGATTTTTTCAACTTCTTCTTCATCAATCGGCAGTTCAACTACTGAAGTTCCGTGACACGGTTTGGTGTAGGGTAAAAAGACTGTTCCCTTTTCATGGTCAAAGCCAATTGGAATCGGAGGTATGCCAATGACTCTAACTCCTAAAACTTCATCTCCAGGTTTAATATAAACCAGATCATCTGCCTTGAATCTTATAATCATTGCACAGTCTTTAAAACCTGCTTTTGATGCGTGGATTTCATAATTATCTGATTGCTGAAGGTAGGTATCTAGACAAAAAGACATTTTTATTCAAACTCCCTGATTGCTCTGTCAAATTTAACTTTAATCGGTGAAGGATTATGGAAAGCTCTTACTGCAGCAATTAAAGCATTGCTTCCGCTTTC
>CACYBU010000231.1 GCA_902772665.1 uncultured Methanobrevibacter sp.
ACCATCTAAATCATAATCCTCCAAATCATCATCGTCCAAACCAGACAAATCATCACCATCTAAATCATAATCCTCCAAATCATCATCTAAACCATAATCCCCACCATCATCATCGTCCAAACCAGACAAGTCATCACCCTCCAAGTCATCAAAATCATCCATATCTGAACCAGTGCCTAATGAGAAATGACTGGTATCTGCAGCATAAATTGAACCGACACAAATTAATAACAGTAGTAAGACGATAGAAATTTTAAAAATATTTTTAATATACTTCAATAATTCCACCTCAAATAATATATATTAAGGCACAAGGCATATATAAGTTACACAAAGTTATGACTTTGTATAAGGTTAACAAAAAAAGGAAAACATGGGATTAAATCCCACTGGTAAATGAGTTAATCCAGTCAAATAATCCCTCAAGTGAAAATCCTCCTGTTGAATTACCCTCATTTAAAAAAGTACCTACTTTGTCTTTATAGTAATTTACATCACCCTGAACATTTTGAACCTGTTCAATAGTGTCGGCCAAGTTTTCAATATCGCTATTAGTTATGTTAATGTTATTGTTTTGAACATAGTTATTGATGATATTTACAATTGTGTCATGATCCGTTACGTTATCACTGGAAACCTGATTTTTTACATCATCCACTAATTGAGATAATTCATCAGCATCGACACCTGAGTTTTCAACAATTTCTGCCTGTGTATAAATTTCATCATTAGCCGCCTCTTTTACGCTTTCCGGAATTTCAACATCAGTAACTTCTTCATAAGCATTCATTATTCCTGCAAGAGCTGATTCCCCACTAGCAGATACTGGACTTGTTACGTAAACATGACCGCTTGTTATACCTGCTGATTTTAAAGCTGATATGTACATTTCACCAGTAATTACTGTAATTTTTGATTTGTCAACACTAACCTCCAGATTATCATTATCATTTAAATCCAGAAGTGCAGATGAGTAAATCTGATTTGAAGAATATGATTTTCCAGTAATCTCTCCTGAAACCTGATTTACCAGATTAGCAGTAATCACTTTTGAGTTCACATTATTTAAATCTACATTTGCTTGTTTGACAAAAAAATCATCGACAAATGATTTGTAATTTGAATTTCCATAAGTTGTTTCACCATATGTTATTACAAGATTGGAATCAATAGCAAATCCTACCGGAATCAGCATCCCAAAAAGGATTAAAGCCAATAGTGCAATTGTAATTTTGCGCATCATTATCACCTCAATTAATTAATTATTGTTAAATTTTAGTACATTTTAATGTATTTGTACCATTTAATATTATGGCAGTTTTTTTGTTCGAATTGATATTTTGCCTTTTTTAGTAAAACTAACCAAAATCCATTTGATTAGAAATATTAAGGATTTCAGCAAGTGACATATATCTTAACACATTCTTAATAGGTAGAATTTATAAGGATTTTGTCATATCCATTTTTTACAAATTCCTATTTTAAATTAGTCAATGTAATATATAAAT
Source organism: uncultured Methanobrevibacter sp. (assembly GCA_902772665.1). Classification (GTDB taxonomy): domain Archaea; phylum Methanobacteriota; class Methanobacteria; order Methanobacteriales; family Methanobacteriaceae; genus Methanocatella. Next base: position 1,509 of record CACYBU010000231.1, read on the forward strand.
GTTTAGTTTGGATAAATAAATCAGATATTCATCCATCGTTTTAAATACAGATTTTTAGATGTTTTTATATATTATACCATATGTAAAGAACATATTAATAAAAATAATATAAATATTTCATTTTATAGTTCAAAATAAAAGTTTTAAATGAGATAATTCATTGTTGAATTTTATACTGAATTATGTGTACCCATAAAATTTAATTATCCATAACACCCATATTCCATAAGATGAACCAAATTGGAAACACAAATAATGAAGTCCATGACACCACTGACCTAGTTTTTTGTTGAAACTGCATTGTTTCTAGTTCTGACAGCAAAGGAAATGATTATAGCTAAAGTAAACCCTAAAAGAAACAATGAATTTTTCAAACACACGGAATATCTTCCTGAAGATGAACTACAAACCTAAAAGTAGTCAAACTATATGATATTGATGTCCACATGTTTTATCAATCTGATGTATCATCTGATTTTTGTAAATTCCAATCTGATTTATCTTACAGTTTTTGACATTATTCTTTCACGTTACATTGCAATAACATTAACAAAAGCACAATCTAGCACAAATTGAGCATATTGCTTTTGGTGCCTTATGAATCTTTGACCTTTCTGTTGTTCAATAACTCTTTAGTTGGAGCATTTGATTTAATTTATGTATTTCATCAAATATTACTATGACAAATTCTATGAATTTCCTGAATCTCACGGTTTGGGAATAACAACCCTTATTTTTGCAATAATTTTTGTCAGTTTCATAATAACCTCCATAGTGGAAAACAAAAATCCTCTAGATTCTCTCCTTATGATTTCAAATACATTTACAAGTAACAACTATTCAGTACAGGAAAATACTATCGGATGCAAACTGAATAGCATAATACTGATCTAGTCAATTTATCATCTCAGATGTAGGCACAGCACCATGTGTATCTGCAATTTTAACAAGACCCCTCAAAAGCAAGTTTTAAAAACTATGATGAAAAGTTTGATGAAACCAACTATATGCTAGAAAATCTGGAAAAATTGATTAAAGATAACCACAACAACTAACCCTAGCGTTAAGAGCCATTTACCATTTAACCACTGCCTTACTAATTATAATCACCATTAAAATTTTTTTATATAACCTAACAATTGAGTTACAGTAAAAATCAACAGAAACACAGAAACTGCTGAACATGAAAAAAAAATAAAACATATCGAAAAGAATTATATATTAACTGTTTAAAAAAATAGTAATTAGGTGATAAATTGTTAGAAGAATATTTACCTTATATGTGGTTAATTATTTTTGGAAATATCGAAAACTTAATTTTAGCCTCCCAAGGTGTTACCAGTGGTGTCAACCCTAAGGTTTTGGGCAGTTTAAGTATTATTGCAGTAATTTTATGGTTAATTATAGGATTTGTAGCAACTGATATTGCAAGACAGTATTCAAATATGATTAATTTTATCGGAGGTCTTGCGATATTCATTTTAGGTATCCAATCAGTTTACGGTGCAGTAAAAAGTCTTAAAGCAAAAAAGGAGAGTAAATAAATGATAAATTTAAAAGATTATGCTCCTTTTACCGCATTACTTATTTTTGGAAACATTGAAAACTTAATTTTAGCATCAGAAGGTGCAATTGGTTATGTAAATCCATTTATTCTAAGCGGATTAAGTATACTTGCCGTGACCATTTGGTTTTTGATTGGAACATATGCAACAAAAGTAGCTATTAAATATGCTGACCATATTGAAATAATAGGTGGAGTAGCCATTATCCTTTTAGGTATAGAAGCCATGCTTGAAGGATTTGGAATACTCTAAATCCCCTTTTAAACTTTAAAACATATATATTAAACTAATTTATGATAGAATAATTATAACTCCCATGAAAACTGGAAAAAATAAACTATAGATTCAATTCATGAGTTTTAGAAAATCCAAACATTGAAACTATGACAATGAACTCATCTGTAATTAAATGACAAAAATAGAGAACAATAATTTTAGTTTAATATACTCACATGACAAATAAACATATCATATATCCGGCAAAAAGAGCAGTGCAAGAACAATGTCACTGCGGGATAGCATCCTAAATATTACCTTATAATCCCATTTCAAGAAATAATACCTGAACAATTAACACTACCCATCCTAATAATGAAAAGCAAATCTTATCAGAGATTGAAAACAGAGTTCCAACATTGAACTTCTCCGTCCTTAGAGGACGGGGATTCGCAAACCAAAAAATCATCTAAAAAAAAACAAGTTTTTTTGATTATATTTTTGGATATTTTTTACTGCACCGTAGTCCCTACGGTTTCTAAACCTTTGTTTAGTATG
>CACYBU010000232.1 GCA_902772665.1 uncultured Methanobrevibacter sp.
CCTCAAAAAATTAATTTTTCAAGGCGACATAACCGATGCAGTCGCTTGCGAGCAACAGATAAATCAGGATTTAATCAACATCAACGGATATTCAACAACCGACTGGGATGAATTTTTAAAATATGGCGGATTTCCAACATCACTATTTGAAAGCAACCATCACATAATCTGCAAAAACATAACCGGAATGATAAAGAAAGTGATATCTCATGATATGGGAACAATATCTTCAATAACCTCCGCCAGCCAAACACATGCCAACCGTCTATTGAGATTTCTTGCACTGCAAAAGCCGGGAGACATCTCACAGGAAAAAATGGGAACCTATCTTGGAACATCCAAAGGCAATGTAAGAAACATCCTTGACATTCTTGAAAAAACCCAGTTTATATTTCACTGCGAACCACATATTGCATCACCTAAAAGATCCATCAAGTCATGGGAGTATTTCTTTGCAACATCAAGCATAAAGCATATCCTGACATCATCAATAGGCAATCTCAATTCAAATAAAAAGGCATATCTTGGTGTTTTACTGGAAAATCTTGTTGCATCAACATTATTCTACCTGAGCAATGAGGAGGGGAACTATTTCACATTATACTATGATCCTGAAGACAAGAGTAATGTTGATTTTGTAATTCAGGGTGAATTCCAAAAGGCAATACCTATAGAAGTGAGCATGGGCAAAAAGAAGAAAAGACAAATAGCTTCAGCAATCGAACGTTATAATGCGGATCATGGAATAATGATTTCAAATACAACTAAAACAATAGCAAAAAAAGATAATATTATTTATCTTCCTGCGAAGACATTCTCATTTTTATAAAATGAGTATTTTCAGATGGTAAATAACAATTTAACACTTTTAAGGCTTTAAATATGTGGATTGGGAAAAAATACGTTATTTCCCAATCATGCCCTTAAGACTGTCGATATCTGCCCTTAACCTGTCCAGTTTACTTTTAAGTTCGTTTTTTCTCATTTTCGATTTTAATGAACTCAGGTGATTTTACAGGGAGCTTTTTAACATCCGTATTGATGGTGACTGCCGGCAGGTGTTCGATGTATTCGTATTTCAAATCTTCTGGGTTTATCATGAAGTATGCCTGATTTGTTCTGGTTTTTGATTTTCCCTGCGAGTCATTGACGTCATCTAGACTCATGCTATCATTATATAGTGCTGATGCGTGGAACTTCCTTAGCATATGGTTTCTGAAACGATTGTAATTGCCAATTTTACCAATGCCCAAATCATTATTAATCTTTTGAAAATTTACCGAGAAATAGCTCACAGGCATCTTAAATAGCTTTGACTCATTTGTAACATTATCAGTTTTAGATAAAATATGGGCATTAATCGCTTTAACGGCTTCGGGGCTGCAGTAGGTCGTGTAGTACTTGTTGGTCTTTTTTCTGTGGATATTGAATGTAGGAACAACAGTATCATCATCCTCAATCAAATCGATTATCTCGAAGATGTCCATATCCTTACGGGGAAGGTATTCGGATAGTGCATCGATATGGTCCTGTATTTTAAGGCTCAAGGTTTCGGCCCTTGCACATCCGCTGGAGTAGATGAAAAGTATTGCTGCCTTCGTGACATGTGTTGCAATACTCACCGCCTCACGGATTATCTCCTTATCTGGTAAATCACTGTAATATATAGGTTGAGATTTCTGTAGGGATTTCTGGTTGGTTTTCGGCAGGGAATAGATTTCAATGTCATGGAACTTGTAGAACTTGACAACACACATCATCACAGACCTTGTAGTGTTCAAGGCATAGTTGGTGAGATAATGCTGGCGGAATTCCAGAAGTCTGCTTTTGATTTTCCTGTGCTTTCACTTTATTCTCCTGTTTTCCTCATCTTCCGTTTCCCTTAAGAATTCATGAAGATTCATGCCAAAATAGTTTGAATACTGCTTAAGCGCATAGACATAAGACTTCTGAGTCCCAGGGGAATGATTATACGTCATAAATATATTTTTTAAAAGCTCATTTCGTTTTCATAATTATACATCTCAATTTCAGTTGTAAAAAAAAATTTCAAAGAGCAATAAAAACCCATATTCACGATACGTATACAATAATTCAGAAGCCATATAATTAATAACTACTTTTTTTCATTCAATTAAAATAGGTAACATTAACATTAACGGGCACCGGTTTAGATTCGGATTTAGATTTTGGACTGAAATATGTCGGAAAGTAAGTTTTGAATAGCTAATCGCTGATGTTAATGTTAATCACTTGCCCATATCCATCCCATATTAAAAAAATCCCATATCCAGTAATTTCATTTGAGGATATTCAACATCATTTCTAAATTCTACTAAAAGATTATTTAATGCCTCTTCATTATCGGCATAAAATTCTGCTAATGCTTCTATTGATTGGGCATTAGGTTTTGTTATGCCTCTTTTATATTTTTTAATAGTCTCTTTAAAATAAGTATCATATGCAGGTATACACGCTAATGTTCCAAGTAAAATTTTAGTTGCTAAAATATCTGAAATTTCAGGTGGTTTCTCAACAGCCTTATTCTTATAAATCCTTTGAACAATAGTCGACCTATCCCCATATAATCCTTTAATTTCTTTTATTAAACCTACAATGTTATTTTTCTCATTATTTAAATCTTTATAAGTTATATTCCATAGATTATCATATTTTTCTTTCATTAGTTCTTTAACTATGGGAATATGAATTTTATAATCTGTAGATAATAACATCGATGATCCCCTATACATGCCCCAACTTGCCAGGTAAAATGAAAGGTGCAATGCTAAAAAATCATAATCTTCCTCACTTAAATCAGAACCGTTTTTTCTTTTTTCTATTAATTCTGTATGTTTTTTATTAAAAACTTTATTACAATGTTCCCATGAACGATATCGTGCATATTCATCTTCATTTCTTATCTCATGAAAATGTTTCACAGATTCTAAAAAGTCCTTTATAGAAAATTCATCACTCATACTACCACTAAAAAATTATATATAAACAAGTTATAACGGCCAATAAATTTTTGTTAATGGAATTAAAGTTCTTGCGTCATTATCAAAGTTATCGTAATATTGCATAATGAATTTAACTAATCTGTCCCATGCACAGAAACTTAAGAATAAATAATACTTTTTTTTAATTTTTTCATACTATAACTGCAGTTATAATTAATTAATTTTCCTTTA
>CACYBU010000233.1 GCA_902772665.1 uncultured Methanobrevibacter sp.
GATGAATTTAGAGAAAGATTTATTAAGGAATTTTTTAATAATTAATTTATTTTGAAAGTAGGCGTTTAACATGGGTACTATTGAAAACATTGTGATAAATCCAGATACGAATTATTTTTACATTGATGAACAAAAAAAAATCTGGATTTCACTACTTTATTTTAGCAGATTTACGATGGATGCAAAAGCACATATAGATGAAACAAAAATAGAGTTAGCCTCACAAAATAGGAACCTCACATGAAAAAATTTCTTTTATATAGTTTTAATGAATAATTAAAAAAATGATTAAGAATATAATAAAAAAATTAAAAACTAGTTAAAATATCACCCATAAATATAATTAAAAACTGCACAATAAAAATCTCAGTATGCTCAATTAAAAATTGATAATATATGTGCATATAAATATTTATGATTCAAAATTTTATCAGATACAAATAAATAAACAATATCTATTTTACTAACCTTTTAACAAATATATTCTTAATGAGCAATAAAGAAAAAAGTTATGTAAAATCTACAAGTAACATAAGATTACCTTATGTTATATTAATCGGAAGTGCATCTGGAATTGGAAAGTCCACTATTGCCTCAGAACTGGCCAGGACATTAAATATAAAGCATTTGATTGAAAGTGATTTTATAAGGGCAGTTGTTAGAGGAATTATAGGCAAGGAATATGCTCCCGCACTGCACAGCTCTTCCTATGATGCATATAACCATATAAGAAACAAAAACAGATATGACAGTTATGATGATTTAGTATCTGCGGGATTTGATGACCATGCATCATACGTCATTCCAGCACTGGAAAAAATCATTCAAAGAGCCATTACCGATTATGATGACATAATCATTGAGGGAGTTCATCTGGTTCCGGGACTGATTAATACAGAGCAATTCAAAGACTATGCAAACATTTACTTTTTCATATTAAGTTCGGATGAGGAATCCCACAAGGAAAGATTCGTTAAAAGAGCAGTGCAGATACACAGAGGAGGAAAACAGCTCGATTTCTTTAAAGAAAACAGGATAATTCATGACCATCTTATAAATCAGGCAAAAGCAAATAACGTTAATATTATCAACTCACAGACAATTGAAAAAACATTAGATCAGATATTGGGAATCATCAACAAATCATGCACCACAATAAAATTAATAAACAATGTTGATGAATTAAGTGATGTTATAGACATAATTATTAATCAGAACAATGGGACTATTGAAAAAATAACCTACAACATTAAAGGATTTAAGGAGCCCCTGATTAGAAATATCGGCGTTACAGACAGTGCCTCCGCAAATAAATTTATTGAGAAAATAACCGGGGATGAAAATAAAAAAGAGTATCTTGCCGAATTGTATCGCCTGTCTGAATACAGGCAAACAACCATATGTGCCTCAAATCCTGAAAGATTAGATAAGATTATTGAAGAATTGAACAATAAAGGATATGTGTTAAATGAATGAAGATACCATAAATGAAATGATTATTAAATGTCCTGCATGTGCCGCTGAAGGCATTGCAAAATCAATAATGAAAGAAATTGAAATACCTCACTTTGGAAAGGTTATGGAAACAACAATACAATGCCCATCATGCGGATTTAAGCACTCAGATATTATAGCTCTAGAGCAGAATGACCCTGCAAAATATGTTCTTGAAATAAATAAAAACAGCTTATCCGTCAGAGTAGTCAGATCACAGTCCGCTACAGTAATGATACCTGAAGTCGGCATTAAAGTGGAACCTGGTCCGAAATCCGAAGGCTACGTTACCAATGTGGAAGGAGTTCTCACCCGCTTTGAAAGTGCAGTTAAAAAAGCTTTGAACTTATTTGAAGATGAAGAATCTCAAAAAAACGGGAAAGAAGCACTTAATAAAATTCAGGAACTTAAAAATGGTAACGGCACTGCCACTTTGATTATTCTGGATCCTTTTGGACAAAGCAATATTGTAAGTGAAAATGTTGAAATTCTGGAAATTCCCGAAGAGGAGCTGCTGGATTTAAAAACAGGGTTTAGCCATATTGAAGAAAATTAAAAAATATGAACAGTAAGTCCCTATTAAGTTAGATAAACTTTAAACTTACCTTTTTTCAATAATTTAGATATTTCTTCCCATATCTACTTTAGTTACATGGTCTGGCATGTTCAATATTTAATCAATGAAATTCCTCCGTTCCCACTATTTACATCAAATCTTTCTTCTTCAAGCATGTTTATACCTCTGTTTAATCAGATATTCAAATCATTGAAGTTTTTTTATGTTCTCAACCATACTTTTGACCCGACACTGTAGAATAACATCCAATATTGAAATAATCCTTTTGTCAAGCAGAATTATATTATTATTAATATATATTAAAGAACAATTACCATTGCTAGAAACTTAAGATTTTTTTCACAAATTTTTTTTTACAATTATTTTATAACATTGTTATTATTTGAGGTTGTTCTCAAAAA
>CACYBU010000234.1 GCA_902772665.1 uncultured Methanobrevibacter sp.
ATACTATCATCACTTCAAATTTTCCAACATTAACAATCAAGTACTATAAAAATTTTATTAAGTATTATAATTGTGGGTCAAACTCATTGTCCTTATGATTAATTTCATAAAATTAAGATTGTATTTAAATGACTGAAAATATATAATTCCAGAAAATCATGGATTACATAAACAGTAAATCTATAATGTAACTTTTTTTTATTCATTTAAATCATTTATTAATGATAATTGGAGGAATTAAAATTGAAGATTAATAGAAGTTTATTTATTTTAGCAATGCTTTTAATTTCTTTACTTGCAATAAGTGCTGTAAGTGCAACGGACAGTGATAACGCAACTGATGTTGTTGCAGCCGATGAATCTACAATTGAAGAAGTGCAAAGCGTTGATAATAAAGTAGAAGTATTGTCCGATAGTCAGGATGGAACTGATTTATTGACCGAGGATGAACCCCAACAATTGAATTTGGTTGTTGATGAAATTGAATACGGTGAAAACGCAACGGTCAATGTTTCCATTGATAAAAATATTACTGAGTATGAAGGATGTAATGTAAGTGTTTTAGTTGATGGATGCTTCCTGTGTAACATCACATTGGATAATCAGGGAAAAGGATCCTATTATATTCCTGAAGAAAAATATGATGTAGGTTCCTACAATATTGTTGCGGGTCTTTTCGATAAGACTAATAATTTCATATGCTTAAATCAGACTGTTTTAAAAATCAGCAAAGCAGTCCCCACTATAAATGTTAAAAATGTCACAGTTAAATACGGTGAGAAAGTTACAATTCCATTCAATGTAACTGACCGTAAAGGCAGGGGTATTTCAGGAGATGTTATAGTAACAATTTTATGGGAAAATGACAGTTTAAGCAAACATGTCAGAATAACCAATGGTTCTGCTAAAGTGCCTTTTGAATTATCCGATTTAATTGGAATTTTCAATTCAAATGGGACTAGTTTCAACATTTCTGGACTATTTGGAGGAAACAACACAAATAAAAGTACTTTCAACATAACTGGACTCTTTGGTGGAGATGGAAATGGTACTTTCAACATAACCAATCTTTTCGGTGGAAACGGCACTTTTAATATAAGTGATTTTTTAAATGGCAACAGTACCCTTAATATTACAGGTATGTTCGGTAATTCCACATTCAATATCACCGGATTTGGAGGAAATGGTACAAACAGTTCCAAATTTAGTTTTGGAAGTATGTTCGGCGGAAATAATGGTGTCAGATTTGCATATATTTTCACCCCTGGTACTTACAACATGACTGTGACATATCTTCCAAGCAGAAATTTCAATGAAACAAGCAATGACAAGGCCAAACTCACAATACTTCCAGAAAAGGATGTGGTATTTTCTGCAGACATAATTACTCCTGAAAAATACGGAGACAAAACAGTTGTAAATATCACAGTAAACGACGGATATGGAAAACCTATTTCCAATGCAACAGTAAGTGTCACTCTTGGGGATATAAAAACAAATGTCACCGTTGATGGTAACGGAACCGGAGCAGTCAGTTTCGATAATTTGGTTAATGGCAATTACACATTGATGCTTGCTTTCAATGGAACTAATCAGACTTTTGAATTTGAAGTATATGCTTCAATGCAGACTGTCATCAATGCTAAAGACATGTCAACTTCTACTATAAACGTTAATGTGGATGGTAATGTTGGTGATTACTTCATCGTCACCTTAAAAGATGAATTAGGAGATGTATTAGTCAATAAATCCATTGAATTTGCATTTGACGGTAAAAAAATCATTACTGTCAGTGATGATAAAGGTGTTGCCAAATTACAAATCAATGTTGCAAAGGCAGGTGAATACACTATTGCAGCATGTTTTTTAGGTGATGAGCTCTATGGTGCAAGTTTTGCTGTAAATAAAATTACAGTCACAAAACAAACTCCAAAACTCACAACCAATAATGCAAAATACAAAGCCAAAGCTAAAGCTAAAAAACTCAAAGCTACATTCAAATCCTCTAGCGGAAAAGCATTAAAAGGTAAAAAAATCACATTCAATGTTAAAGGTAAAACCTATGTTGCAAAAACCAATGCTAAAGGTGTAGCTACTGTAAAAATTAAACTCAACAAAAAAGGTACCTATAAGTTCACAGCTAAATTCGAAGGTGACGATACATACAAAGCTGTTTCCAAAAAAGCTAAATTGATTTTAAAATAACTTTTGAGCATTTTTTTCTCAAAACTTTTTTTTTTAATGATTAACTTTATCACTTATTCTTATCATAATTATATTTAGAAATAATATTTAGGTGATTAAATGAGTACAAAAGAAGAAAAAAAGACTTCACGCAATCGTTTTAATGAAATTCTTGGTGTTGCTAGTCGACATCACTTGGCAAAATTACTGTTAAAAAAAGGGTCTGACGAAAATTTTGAGGTTTCAGATTTAAGATATGCAATGGAAGAATTGGGTCCGGCATTTATTAAATTGGGTCAGCTTCTTGCAACAAGGCCGGATATGGTTGGCAATGAAATTGCAGATGATTTAAAACTGTTAAGAGACAATACTCCAGTAACTCCTTTTGATGAGATGAGAAAAGTCATTGAAGAAGAACTTGGAAAACCCTTGGAAGAGGTATACTCTGAATTTGATGTAGAACCTCTTGGTTCGGCATCAATCGGTCAGGTCTACAGAGCCAAGTTAAAGGAAAATGATCTGGAAGTTGCAGTTAAAGTTCAAAAACCTGAAATATATGATGTTATCGTTCCGGATGTAAAAATATTTAATGGTGTCGCAGCAACTCTAGATAAACATATCAGACAATCAAGAACATACAATCTGCCTGCTATGGCTAGGGAATTTGAAAGATCAATATTCAAAGAACTTGACTATATGGAAGAAGTCAGAAACATTAATAAAATCACAAACAACTTTAAAGATGTGGATTATATCAAAATACCAGAAGTATATCATGAATTTTGTACTTCCAAACTAATTACTATGGAACTAATTGACGGATATGAGGTAACTGACTTATTCGATACCACTATTGAAGGAATTGACAATACCCAAATTGCCAACTATGGAGTGCAGTCATACCTAAAACAAATTTTAATCGACGGATTTTTCCATGCAGACCCTCATCCAGGTAATCTATTTGTAACTCGTGATGCAAAACTATGTTATATTGACTTTGGAATGATGGGTGTGGTAAATGATGAATTCAGGTCAAATTTCGCTCAACTGATCTTGCTTTTATTGGGTGGGAAGTCACATCATTTAATCAATCAGTTAATTTACATGAACATCATCACTCCGGAACAGAACACAGAAGAGTTAAGGGAGGACATTGATGACTTGTTAAATTCATATATGGGTGTTGAACTTGATCAGATGGACGGCATATTCGATAGTTTAATGAATGTAATGATTAAGCACAATATTATTCTTCCAAGGGAATTCGTAATGATTGGAAGGGGAATTCTGCTTATTGAAGATGCCGGAAAGAGATTGGATCCTCAATTCAATATCACTGGCGAAATTGAAAAATTCTCTAAAAAAATGGTCGCTCAGAAATTCAAACCTGAAAACATTATTTCAGGGGGATTCAATTATATTGTGGAAATAGAACATTTGTTAAAAGATTTGCCGGATAGACTTAACAGTACTCTTGATAAGATTGAAAAAGGTGAAATAACACTGAATATGAATCATACAGGTCTGGACGATTTGAAAAATCAGCTTTCAATTTCTCTTATTGTATCAGCATTGCTCATTGGTTCATCAATCGCTATTTTAGCTGATAAAGGACCAAAAATTTTTGATATTTCAGCAATTGGATTTTTAGGATTTTTATTCAGTGCCTTCCTCGGTGCCTATCTAATTATTAAGTATATCCGAAACTGAAGCTGGATTTATTCATAATAATGTATTTTTTTTTTTAACATTCTGTCATTTAAAAGGATATTTCCACTGTCATGGGCAAATCCTATTAATCATTAATTTCAAATAGTAGAATAGGTGTTAAATATGATGATTAATATTGGTGCTGAATTCGGCACTCATCTGGAATCCAGTGAAGATGCAATTGAATTGATTGATATTATAAATAGGATTCCTAAAATTGAGTTCATAATTGATTTTAAAGAGGTCATGTTTGTTACTATGAATTTTGCACAGGCATATTACACTGGCAAATATGAATCCGATAAAAAGATTTCAGAAATAAATCTGGCTGATGAAGTTCGTGTTGTTATGGGTGCGGCTGATGAAGCCTGCAATCCATAATTTTTTTTATTTATTTGATTGTCTGATTTTGTAAAATTGTTCTCACTTTAAAATATTGCTTTCACTTTCCAATATTGTTATCACTTTGTAAAATTGTTCTCGTTTATAACTGCTTATTTTAAATACTAGTGAGTTTATATTAATTTATTAATTAAATTTGGTTTATGAAATTCTTAGTTGAAAATTTTAATCATGAAACTGTTTCAGATTAGGATTTTAAGCAAAAAATTTAACCACAATTTATTAACAATTAAGTGGTACGGAGGATAATTTATGAAAGAAAAATTCTGTGAGAAATATTTTGAAAACAATGTTAAACCAAAACATCTAAGACAGTTTGAAGCTAAAACTCCAAATGGAAATGTCATTAAAGGATACATTTCCAGAAAAACCAACAAACATTTAGGCTCTCTTGTAATAACTCACATAACTGAAAAATCTGGTAAAAACTATGCTACAGAACAGTTCGTACAGTCATTTCCAAAAATTCACTACTGGGACAGAAGACATCAGTTAAAAGAAGATGAGGAAAGCATAATATATCACTGCCAGGAAAAACTAGACGGGACCTGTCTGATAATATATGCTCTAAAAAATGATTTAGGTGAAACAATAGAACTGATTCCAAAAACACGCGGAAATGCGGTAGCAGATGAACACATTCTTGAAATGTTCAAATTGGTCGATAAAAAAGCCATTGAAGAATTCTATAAAGATAATGGCCATTCCAATGACAATTTAATGTTTGAATTATACGGCATATTGAACAGGCATGAAATCGCCCACATGGACACCTACATTGACATCAGATTAATCGGAGCATATGTCGATGAAACATTTCTTAACTACATAGCCATAAAATGTTACAGTGATTTGGAAAACTTCAAAACACCTGATACAGTATTCACTATTGAAAAATATCCATATGAAAACTCATTTTCAGTTAAATGGTGTGGAATCAATTACAAACTAAGAAACTATGAAGTTTCTACAAAAAATACATTTCCCACATTGTTTGATGCAATCCAGGAAGTAAAATCTCTTCTCGAACAGCTCAATAAAAAATATTGCGAACAGAACAACCGAAGAGTAATTGAAGGAATTGTCATCAATGGCGAACACTTCAAAGGCGGCCAGATATATCTGAAAGTCAAACCAAAGGACATTGAACAGGAAGCAAAAACACAGGATTCAGTTCCTCGTCGTTTCATATTAAAAGAAGTTCAGAAATACTTCGATGAATACGGTTCACAAGTCCGTGAACTATATGAAACGGATGACACTCACTATGTAAAATATGTTAAGTATCATCTAAAAGAAGAGTTCACCTACGAGCAGATTGAAGATCCAAGAACCCGACGAAGAATAAAAAATGTTTTCATGGAAGTTTGGGATTCTAAAATTCCACCAAAAAGCCTGCAGAATATTTCTGATGAGTTAATTCGTGAAAACCCTGATGTAAGTATTCAGGATTTACTTAAAATCTTTGCAAAAACTTATCCGAGTAAGAAAAAAGACTCCAGTATTGTTTATCAGATATTGTCTGCAAAATTGAACAGGTGATGGCAATGTTGGATATTTTTCAAATCATAAATGTGTTTTTAATTATTTTCACGGCAGTTCTACTTTATAAAAATAGGATATGGAAAGATAAGCCAATTTTTATAGTTTTATACTTGATAATAATAATCTGCTTTATTATTCTCCTTTTTGTTCACTAAGAAAATAATGTGTCAAACATGGCAGTGTAAAAACCTCATCGGCAGGTACTGTCATTTAAACACACTTTTGGTTATTTTTTTTTAAATGCTGAAAGTGGTCAGTATAAACCAAAATAATTAAATTAACCAAAAAAGATATGATATTATAATGATTTGTTTTTAATTAAAAAATTTATTATTACAAATGATGCATTTAAAAAGGTGTTTAAGTGAGTGAACAGAAGTTAGAAATATTTAATATTTTAAATTTTTTAAATAGCGGTTATAAACTTGATGATATTATTAATGAAGGTCAATTCGGTACATTTTCATCAGCTGAGGAGTGCATTGAATATCTGGTTGGGGAAGGATATCTTGAGGGAGATATTGAAGTAACTGATGATGTGGAAATAACTGCCGAACACATTTCTAAAAAATATGCAGTCTCCGAGCTTAAGGATATTTTAAGGGAAAATGGTTTAAATGTTTCAGGCAATAAACATGAATTGGTGGAAAGAGTGGTGGCTGTTTTAAAACAAGCCAGGGATGCGCGTAATGTGAATATTGATGTGAGTACTAACAAATCCTATGATGATTTGCATCTGACCGGTAAGGCATATGATTTTTTAACAGAAAATGAATGGATTGATTTGTACATGTTTGCTCTTGTAGCATTCAGATTTAGTGATTATGAAACTTACTATGAAAACTCTAAGGTAGGAAGCGTTGAAACTGCTTTGGCGTTTTGTGATGAAATCCTGTCAAGAGCATTAATGGCCAATCAATTTCTTGTCTTTATTGATGCATTGTCTGCAAAGGCTCATGTTTATGCATATGATGGAGACTACGATTCATTTCTAGATTATGATTTGCAAAGATATATCATAGGTTTAAACCCGATAGTAATGGATTCACAGACCTATGCCACATACAATATTATTAATAAAGCAAACATTATCAATATAAAAAATGTTACTGAAAAACTTGAAATGGGAAGTTTAAAGAAAAGATTCGACAGAATTTGGAATAAATCCCATATTACAGATATCACTGTGCCTAAAAAGATTTGTTATAAGATGTTGCAAAGGGCTCTTGACGGTGCGGATATTGAAGAGCTTAACTTTGACTTAAAAGAGAGATATTTCAATAAGAAATTCGGTATTTGATCATGAAATCTAAAGTTGCGGGATTTATCTTTATAATGGGCAGTTTGTATTATATTGTGGCAGAATCCATTTCTGCAACTTTTTTCAATGATTTCATCGGCAATACATATATTTTACATACTATTTCAGAGCTTGGAATTCCACATCCAAACTCACCATTATTCTGGTTAATGAACTCTGCATTTATATTTATAGGGTTAACATTGATATTCGGGTATTTTTACAGATTTAAGGATTTCATTGTTAAAAATAATAATCTTATCCATGTTTTAACATTAATAATAGGTTTAGGTGTTATTATTGTTGGTTTGGTTCATGGAGGCAATCCCTTAACATCAGGTTACCATACAATGGGTGCCGTAATGGCTATTCTGGGAGGCAATATACTGTTGGTTGTCATTTCAAAATCCATGGATGAATCCGGAAAATATCAGATGTTAACATTGATTTTGGGTGCTATTGGATTAACTGCATTTTGGGTGATGTTTTTCAATATGGAGAGTATGTACATGCCGGTTTTAGAGAGACTTTCAGTTTACACGTTGACTGTATGGAGTTTTGTCACCGGACTGTTTTTGCTAAAATATTGATTGTTGGTTTTATTTATCTTAACAATGCAAGAATACTCCAACTTTTCTGAAGTTTGGTATGAATTGCACGGTTGGGTGTACTTTTGTAAATAGTTATTTTTAGGGTTTTATTTATTCAATTGTTGGTTTTTTGACGGTATTTTGTGGTTTCTTTTGTTG
>CACYBU010000235.1 GCA_902772665.1 uncultured Methanobrevibacter sp.
ATTTCTAATTCAAAAAGTTTTGTTTGTGCTGTAAATTGAATTTCAAGGAAAAATTTTCCTAAAAAATAAAGTGTTTTCCAACCCTCACAGTGAGAGTCTTCAACACCAATCAATTAAGAATTCCTACAATATAGAAGAATATCCATTCTTAGAATCAATTTTAAAATTATCATTCAAGTAATTACCTTCCATATCAACCAGGACAACATTTAAATCCAAATCGAAACGCTGCATGCATCTTTGACGAATTGCATCTGCTATGCTGTTTGAAACTTCAATGGAAATGTTGAGTTCTTCCAATATATCCATCATATCATCAGTTGTTTTAGAATCAAATAATCTTTGAAGGTTCTTTTGTGATGCTCCGCACAAAGCGGCATGAGCAACCATTATTTCACGCCTGCCGTCGGCAACGGCATGTTTGGTATTGAATATTCCTCCAGCGACTTTGATTAATTTACCTATATGGCCAAAAAAGGTGAATCTAGTAATTCCTCTTTTTTCCGCTTCTTCAAACATGAATCCAACATAATTGCCTGTTTGTATAATCTGTTCTTTAGTTACATTCAATTTTTTTAAAGCGAGTTTTTCGCCGATATTGCCCGGAACAAAAATCAAATCATCAATGTTTGAAGCCAATGCAACATCCAATTGTGTAACAATGGAATTTTTATATGCATCACTTGACATTGATCTTGCAATGCCTGTTGTTCCCAAAACAGATATTCCTCCAACAATACCCAATTTTGGATTCATTGTTTTTTTGGCTATTTTTTCGCCTTCAGGGATGGAAATGGTTACCTTTGCAATTTTTCCAACGGGAATTTTATCCTTCAAATTTTCTAAAATCATTCGGCGGGGACCCGGATTGATTGCATATTCCCCTACCGGAATCTGAAGGCCAGGTTTTGTTATTTTACCAACACCTTCCCCTCCAGTAATTATAACTGATGATTCTTCATGGGTTTTGTCCAGCAACTCTACAGTTGCAACAATAGCTAAATCAACCGTGACGTCGGGATCATTATAAGGATTTTTATGAGCAACTGCATATGCCTCAGTTGATGAAATTATCTTACACTCATCGATGATAATATCCAAAGTTTTTTTTGGAGTTTCAACTTTAACGCATGCAATATCTGGAGTGTCTAAAATTGCATCCAAAGCAGCTAAAGAACATGCTGTGGCCACAGTTCCGGTTGTAACACCTATATAATTATTATTTGTCATTTTAAAAAATAAAAAAAGAGTGAATCTATAATAAAGATTCTAGATGAGCTATTAGTTCGTCTTCAGTAGGTGCGCCAACAAAAGTTACATCACCATCAATCACTATTGTTGGAACCGCCATAATCTGATAATCGATTGCTCTTTGTCTGTTTTCCGGGTTTTGCGGATCATCTATTTTAACTGATTCAACATCAATTGCATCGCCTAGTTTATTTTTTGCATTTTCGGCGGCTTCAACTGCTGCCGGACAGTGCGGACATGTACTGGTTGAAAATACTTCTACTTTAATTGCCATAATTATGTCTCCATTATTTAAGTTAATTTGTAAATATTTTATGAACTAGTAATATATAATTGTTACTCATTACTTTTCAAGACCTCTCACAATATTTAATATATATAAAAAAAATACAAATTAAATGATTAAAATGGAAAATTTAAGAAGTGATATTAAAACAATAATCAATAGTGCATATCCCTACATCATGGATTTCAATCCTGCTCAAAAGGCTGTGATTGAGTCCGGATACCTGGAAGACAAATCAAATTACATAATATGCATTCCCACAGCAAGCGGAAAAACAGTTTTGGGAGTAATGCCTGCATTGAAAACCATACTTGATGGCGGAAAAGCCGTTTATGCCACACCTTTACTTTCAATACAGAATGAAAAGGTTAAAGAATTTAAAGCATTCGAAGAACATGGAATCAGCGTTGGCAAACACCCTGCTGGTTGCGATTTATCCGTGATGGTTTTTGAATCATTTGACGCCCTGACAAGGTTTTCCTGGAACACCCTAAGAGACGTGGATACATTAATTATCGATGAATTTCATATGATTGGAGAATTCACAAGAGGTCCAACCCTTGAAGCTGCAATAACAAGAGCAAAAATCATTAACCCCTCTATGAGAATTATTGCACTGTCAGCTACCTTAAAAAATATTGAGGAAATAGAGGGATGGCTTGAAGGAATATGTGTGGAACATGACTACAGACCGGTTCCACTGCATAAGGAAGTTCTGGATGCTGAAATGTTCAATACTAAAAATAAAAATGACGTTATAGTGAAAATACTAGAAAAATCAATAAAAGACAATTCGCAGGCTCTGGCATTTGTATCAACAAGACGATTTACAGAAAGCCTTGCAACATATGTTTCCAAAAAGATCAATAAGAAAATCAATTTAAAACAAAGAGAACATTTCAAAGAGGTTGCCGATAAGATTCTTGAAGTTCCAAAAAAGAAAGGATCCCTTCCAACAAGCACATGTCTCAAACTGGCCGAAAGCCTTGAGCACGGAATTGCCTTTCACCATGCAGGTCTTTTTAATGAACAGAAAGAAATTATTGAAGATGAATTCAGAAACGGCAATATATTGATGATTACTGCAACCCCAAGTTTGATGTATGGAGTCAATTTACCTTCAAAAACCGTTGTGATAAGAGATCACACTCGCTGGACAGGAAACGGTCCCCAGCCAATCCCTGTTTTTGATTATGAACAGATGTCAGGGAGAGCCGGAAGACCACAGTATGATGATGTGGGATATTCTTATCTGATAGGAAAAACAATGGATGAAGCACAAAACCTTCAGGAGTATTATGTTGAGGGGGAAATAGAACAGACCAATTCCAAACTTGTCGACAATAAGGATGCAATACTCAAACAGATTATTGCCCAGATTGCATCATCACTTTCAAAAAATCTTGACGACCTGACAGGATTTTTTGGAAAAACACTATACGGGTATCAGATGGCTAACAACCCTTCAATGTCTGTATTTGCTGAAGAAAGTATAAAATATGAGCTTGAAAATTCATTGAATTTCTTACTTCAAAACGGAATAATAAGAGCTACACCTGAAGGATTGAAAACAACTGAATTCGGTAATTTAATTGCCAAATCAAATTATTCCGTGGAAACTGCAGTTAAAATTAAAGAATATATATCCGGCATTGATGAGATTAATGTTAATGAGTTTATTTATGCCCTCTGTGAAACACCTGACGTTCCGCTAATATCATTCAAGGGAAGAAAATCAAAAGATCCAGTTCAAGAAAAATTATCGGAAGCCGGACTGTTTGCAACAGATATTGGAAACCCCGAAGCCACAGCAGTGTCTTTAATGGAGTGGATTGACGAGAGAAGCGAATATGAAATTGAAAATAAATATAATGTCTATTCAGCTTCAACCAGAAGATCTGCTTATGAAGCATCAAAGCTTGTTAAATTTGCAAAAGACACATCTGAAGTATTGGGCAACTATTCCAATATAAAACAGTATGACATATTATCTGCCCGTTTATATTATGGTGTAAAAGATGATATAATTCCGCTGGTGGTTGGCGTTAAAAGACTTGGGAGGAAAAGAGCAAGAAATCTGGTTAATGTATTTGGCAGTGATTTGAGTGGTGTTTCTGAAAATGAACTGCAAAGAGTTGAAGGCATCGGTCCGAAATTAGCTGAAAAAATAAGATTATTCACAAATAATTAAAAAGAGGTGGAATTAACCTCCACCTTCAGCAACACTTGAATCCATCTGCATGTCTTCCAGTGCGCTTGCTTTTTCTTTCATTGCTTCAACATCAATTTCATCCTCACCTTCATCATCATAGAAAGTGGATTTCTTAATGTCTTTATCATCAAGCAATTCAACCAAATTAGAACGATACCATAAGTCGGTTTTATCGAGTTTTACCCATTCAATGTCATCTCCTGTTTTTACATCAACAACTTTACCTATTGTTCCTGTATCAACATATCTGACATAAGAATCAAGAGCAATTTCCAATCCTCTTGCATCAAAAACCATTTTTAATACCTTAATTATTCTTCTTTTTCGATTTCTACTTCAACGGTTTCAGCTTCTGCAGCGTCTTCTTCATGAGTTATTTCTTTGTTTAAAATGATGTATGCACCAATAGTTGCAATATC
Organism: uncultured Methanobrevibacter sp.; assembly: GCA_902772665.1. Taxonomy (GTDB): domain Archaea; phylum Methanobacteriota; class Methanobacteria; order Methanobacteriales; family Methanobacteriaceae; genus Methanocatella. The sequence goes on from CACYBU010000235.1 coordinate 4,169, forward strand.
TTCAAAATCGATTTCAAGTTCGTCCCTAGAGAAGATATTTTTTTGTAAAGTTAAATTAATAGTTTCGATTTTACCTGTTTTGGTGTTAAAATCAACATTGTCAACTTTACCTACAACATTTGCGTTTTTATCTAAAACAGTAGATCCAATAAATTCTTTTATTTTCATTTTTTCACCTTTATTTAATTTATGTTAATATATATAAATCATTAAATATTTAAATAGAACTATTATAATTTACGAGGATATGAAAATGGAAAATGCATGCAGGATTATAATCAATGATATTGTTGAAGGCAACATTACCACCAGAAAAGAACTTGAAGTCAGAAAAAGACAGCTGTGCCGTGATTTGAAGTTATCCAGGTTCATGAGCAATGCAGATATTTTAGAATTTGCAAAACCTGAAGAAAAAGAAATTGTTTCAGGAATTTTAAAGAAAAAACCTACAAGAACAATGTCCGGTGTGGCAATAGTTGCCGTAATGTGCCATCCCCACAAATGTCCTCACGGAAGATGTTTTTATTGTCCTGAAAGTGATATTGCCCCTCCAAGCTACACGGGTGAAGAACCAGCAGCACTTAGAGGTAGAATGTATGAATATCATCCATATGTTCAATGTTTCAATCGTCTAAAACAACTTAAAAAAATCGGACACCCGATTGATAAGATTGAACTGATTATAATGGGAGGAACCTTTCCTTCAAGAGATTTATGTTATCAGGAATGGTTTGTATCACAATGTTTAAAGGCAATGTGTGATTTTGGTTTAATCATGGAGAATAAACCAACAAATTATGAGTATAACCTCAATTATGAGGAAATAAACTCATTTGAAAAAGGAATCATGAAAACTTATCCACCGAATGATTATGTCCTGGTTGAAGAGTCCCAAAGAGTCAATGAGAATTCCAAAGTCAGATGTGTCGGAATGACTTTTGAAACCCGTCCTGATTACTGTAAAAAGGAACATATCAATAGAATGCTCGATTTTGGAGTTACAAGAGTTGAACTTGGCGTTCAGACATTGTCAGATGATTTATACATGAAAATTAAACGTGGCCATACCATGGCAGATGTTGTTGAAGCAAACCAGCTTTTAAGGGATTCGGCAATTAAGGTAGCCATGCATATGATGCCCGGACTGTTTTCAAATCAGAGTCTGGATTTGAAAATGTTTAAGCAGCTGTTCAATGATGATAATTTCAAACCGGACATGCTTAAAATTTACCCTTGTCTTGTTACGAAAGGAAGTGAATTATATGACTTATGGGTTGAAGGGGAGTATGAACCTTATAATGACGACGAGGCGGTTGAGCTGATTACAAAAGTCAAGGAAATTCTTCCAAAATGGGTTCGGACAATGAGGATTCAAAGAGATATTCCTTCAACTCTTATTGAAGCTGGTGTTAAAAAATCAAACCTCGGGGAACTGGTTTATAATAATCTTGAAAAGGAACATATTGTATGTAAATGTATCCGATGCCGTGAAATCGGTCATAAAAAAACATCAAGAGAGTATAGTCTGGATGATTTTGAACTTTTTTGTGAAAGTTACACTGCATGTGAAGGAAGGGAATATTTCCTATCAGTTGAAGACATTAATGAAGAAAGCATTGCAGGATTTTTAAGATTACGTTTACCTTCAAAAAATCATTTCAGACCGGAAATTACAGATGCAACAGCACTTGTTCGTGAATTGCACGTATATGGAAACATGATTAAAATTGGAGGTAAAAATCCTAAAATAGGTCAGCATACCGGATTTGGAGAAAAACTTCTAAAAGAAGCTGAACATATTGCTGTTGCTAACAATAAAGAAGAAATGGCGATCATAAGTGGAATCGGAAGCAGAAATTACTATCGTAAATTCGGTTATGAAAAAATCGGCCCATACATGATGAAAAAATTGACATGAAAATATTTAAATAATAGTTCGTATATATACTAACTAATTAAGAGAGTGTTATTATGTACAATATAAAAAATTCAAAAGAATTAGCCAGTCTGATAAATTACACTAATCTAAACAATATGATTACCGAAAGTGAAATGAATGAATTTCTCGAACAGGCAAAAGAATTGAACTTCCATTCAGTTGTTGTATCACCAACTTATGTGCCTCTGGCAAAGGAAATCCTTTGTGATAGCGACATTAAGGTTGGAAGTGTTGTAGGATTTCCTTTAGGTTTTGAAAATACCGAAAGCAAAATTGCAGAAACAAAGGAACTTCTTGAAAAAGGCGCAGATGAAATCGAAGTGGTAATTAATTTAAGTTATCTTAAAGATGAAAAATATAATCTGCTCGAAGATGAAATTAAACAGATTAAAGAAACCGTTGGAGATAAGATTCTGAAAATAGTTATTGAAAGTAAAGCTTTGGAAGACTATGAAAAAGCAAACGCCGCTAAAGTGGCTGAAAAATCAGGAGCTGACTTCATTAAAACATCAACAGGATTTGTAACTCCAAATCACATCTTTGAAAATGTAAATGATATAAATATTATACAGAAATATGCTCCAAAAATAAAGATTGAAGTATACGGAGGAATAGATGAGTATAAATTTGCAAACCAGATTCTAACCGGAGGGGCAGATTTAATCGGAAGTGACAACGGATACGGAATTGCAAAAAGATACAAAGAGTTGAGAGAAAACACTCAGGTAAAACCAAAACCAATCACATTAACCAAAAAGGATTAGATGAATCGCCATCACCTTTTTATTTTTTAAATTCAAAAACTGATTTTTAAAAAAGAACTGAATAAAATAATGTTAAAAATGGTAAAATAGAATGCCATGGGCCGGACTTGAACCAGCGACATCTAGATCTTCAGTCTAGCGTTCTCCCATCTGAACTACCATGGCATATG
>CACYBU010000236.1 GCA_902772665.1 uncultured Methanobrevibacter sp.
CATAAATTATTTCCTCCAAATTCTAATATCAAAACGATTTGATAAATTTCTCAATAAAAATTTAAAATATAATTAAAATTTTATAAAGTTTTATTGATAATGATATTATATACTTTATTATATATAAATATTATCTGTAATACTCTAAAAAAAATTTAGGCAAACCTTATTAATTAACGAAAAAAAAGTAGATAAAATGATTATCAAAAACAACCTAATATTAGCACTCGACGTGATGAATGAAAATGAAGCCATAAAAATATGTGAATCCGTCAGGGATTACATTGATACAATAAAAATTGGATATCCCCTGGCACTTGCCGAAGGACTTGAAATAATCAACAAGCTAAAAGACAAATTCCAATTTAAGGTAATCTGTGATTTTAAGGTGGCAGACATTGACGCCACAAACTCCAAAATATGTGATGAAACATTTAAAGCAGGAGCAGATGCAATAATATGTCACGGTTTTGTGGGATCAGACAGTGTGCAAGCATGTCTGGACGTTGCAAAAAAACACCATAAAGATTTATTCCTCCTAACCGAAATGTCACATCCCGGAGCTAAGATGTTTCTTCAAAAAAATGCAGATACAATAGCTCAGATGGGAGTGGACATGGGTATTAAAAATTATGTTGCACCGGCCACACGGCTGAACAGACTATCAGACATCAGAAACATAGTGGGTAAAGATGCATTCATAATATCTCCAGGGGTTGGAAAACAGGGTGGAGATGCTAAAAAGACATTGAAATACTCAAATGCAATCATCGTTGGAAGAAGTATATACGAAGCCGAAAACCCGAAACTTGCATGTGAAAAATTAATCGAATCACTTGAGTTGATGTAAAATTATTTTAATATAAAAAAATAAAAAATACTAATGTTCTTAATACTTTGAACAAATTGATTTAAACGGAGGAAAAATACATGGCAACTGAAGTAACAAAAATGATTATGGAAACAATCCTAGCATTAATTACAACTGCTTTTGCATTTGTGGCAGGCGCCGCATGGAACGATGCAATCCAAAAATTAATTGAAACCTTCATTGGCAACGGAGATGCACTTCCAAGTTTATTCACTTACGCAATTATTGTAACCATCGTTGCAGTAATCGTTACCGTACTCATCGCAAGAATTGCCGGTAAAATGGGTGTAGAAGTGGAATAAAAGGAATTAAAATTCCTTTTTACTTTTTTTAATTTAAACTTTCAAAAACAATTCCTGCAGATACATAGGCCAACTCAAATAATATAAAGTAAATAAATACCAGAATACTGAATGCACCTGAAAATGCAAGGAAAAATATTGCCAGTTTCATTACAAACCTATATTCAAAAAACACGTTTAAAAAAACATTGCCGGTAACTTTTGATATGGTTTCATGACCTACTTCATCGAATATTGCTGCAACAATACATATAAGCAGAACAATCAAATTCAAATTAGGAATTCCACAAATCAAACATATCATAACAAATAAAAGCAATGTAATGATATGGTGAATTCCATCTACTTTTAAAACAATCAGATTTCCAATTAAAATTGCAAGAAATACATAAGCCGCACCGGCATAACTGACAGTCGCAGTGGCAGTTGCAATAGCGCACAACAGCCCAAAGAAACTTGCAAATAAAACATTATGATTAACATCATACAAATCATCCGAATATTTCATGAAAAATCCGGACAATATAAATAAAATAGCCAAAATTATATCACTCATTTAATCACCATTAATTTTATCCAATACTGCTGCATAAATTAAAGGGAAAATTACAGTCACATCTCCAACAACACTTGCAAGACTGGATTCACATCTTGCTTTTGCCCATGATTTTGCTTCCTCGAGAGGTGCACCTCCCAAACTTCCGGCTTCAGGCCTGTCCATTGTGATTTGAATAGCTGCGTCAAGACCTCCCTTAATAACATTAGATGCCAATGTATAATGTTTTGTAAGGCCTCCGCCCAAAAGAATCGCACCGACCTTTTCAGCTTCAAACACAATGTCGGACAAATAGGCCATATCCTTTACCGCATCCACTACAAAATCATGATCCTGGTTAAATATCCATAACTGCAAACCCATCATTGAATCAATTAATCCCGGTGCAAAGACAGGCACGTTGTTTCTTGCAGCGACAGCCACAAAAGATGAGTCATCATCAATCCTCATCCCGACTTCATACAACAGTTCCTGAATTGAAATATGGCTTTTTTCAGTTGCAATTTCTTCAAAAATTTTGGTAATTTCACTTTCAAATACTGTAAAATCATCAGACCCGACATTAATATCTGCAATTCTGCCTATGCCCTCTTCATTAAGCGTTTCATCATCTTTTCCTTCATGGCGATAATGGGCTCCGCCAAATGCTTCAAGCAAATCATGGGTGATATTTGCTCCGCTTGAAACTATTAAGTTTACATGACCTTCACGAATCATTTGTGTGACAATGTTTCTCATCCCTCCGGGTATCAGAGGACCTCCAAGGCTCATGAACACTTCCATATTTTCATCCCGAATCATGTCAGCTAAAATATTGCATGCTCTTGAGACTCTGCCTGCACCTAAAACGCCTGATGCATCAAACTGATTTATCAAATCGGATATCTTCATATCCCGGGCAACATTGATCTGGTTGACTTTCATTTATAATCACTGTTTTGTAATAATGGGAAACTGTCTTAAATTTGTTATACTGTCGATTAAATCTGTTCTTGTAACAATTCCAATCAAAGCTTGATTATCATCTGCAATTATTAATCTAGAGATTGATTTATTGAGAATTAATTCAATGGCATTTACAATTTTTAAATCTTCATTTACAGTTACCACATTTGTTGACATCAGCTCTCCAACCGTAGCGTCTTCATTATCATCAGCTATCGCATTTACCAAATCAGTCAGTGTAAATACACCTACAACCTTCCCATCTTTTATGACAGGAGCTCCATCAATTTCTTTTTTAGCCAATTTTTTTGCAGCATCATTAATAGAGCATTTCATTGAAAATGAAACCACATCACGACTTGCAATGTCCCCTACAGTTTGTTTAGGAATACTTCTAATAGTCTGAGTGTCCACCAGAAGAATATTGTCCATATCATCACGTCCAACAATTGTACCTATGACCCCAAGGTTATTTACTGGTGTTGGTCCGATACTGATGGTATCTCCCAAATTTAAATCCTTAATACTTCCCAATATTTTTATAGCAGCTTCACATTCACTGGGTTGGGGAACACTGGTAAATTCAATTCTTGCAACGGAAATATCCTCCATTTTCATACCGTTTTTATAAATAGGTACTTTGGAATCGTTGTCTGAAACTGAAATGTTTAATGAATGGTAAGCTTCAATTGTTGGTTTATATCCTCCCCTTGGACCGGGTACTCCCTTAACTAAACCTAAACTTCTCAAGGACTGCATCTGGTTACGAATTGTACCAGGATTTCTGTTCATAACCTCCGCAATGTCTTCGCCCTTAATAGATTTGCCGTTTGAGGATTGATATAAATTAATCAAGGTTTGTAAAATTTCTTTTTGAACAGATGTTAACATGATTTTCCCCCATGAAAATTTATTGTAATATAATTATTTATGTAATATATACCTTATAAATGTTAATGATAAATAATGATAGAATAAAATAATGATTCATTTAATAGGCAGTTTTAAATCATTTCCATTTATTGAATCTGCCTAAAACATTTAATCACATTCATATTTTGAGAAACTTGATTTGAAGAACAGTACAATGATTTGTGAAAAATCAAAACCATAAAGGTTCCTCAATAATCTGCAATCTAACAAAAGAAAGATTATATGTGATAAACTTCACAACATTGTCTGTTTAATTCATAACTGTGGGCATGAATATGCTTTACACCATTGCTTGTTTGAATTTCATCAAGTATTACAACACTTTCATGGGAATGAAAATGTTGGTCATCATGGAAGTGATAATGAGAATGTTCAACTTTTTCAGTATTTGATTGAATCATAAAAGTACCGGCCATATAATAATGGTGCATTTAAAACAACAAAGCATGATCCTGCATTGTAAACAATAGCTCCAGTCACCGGATTTAATAATCCTAAAACAGTGCAGATAATAGTAATAGCATTTATTGTCATAGAAATTGCAATGTTTGCTTTAATAGTAAATAATATGGAATTGGACAATTTTTAAGATATGAAATTTTACCGATATCATCACCCAACAATGCGATGTCAGCCACTTCAATAGCCCCATCACTTCCAACAAATCCCATTGCCACACTAACATATGCTGTTTTAAGAGCAGGAGCCTCATTAACACCCTCATTAATCATACAAACTTTTTTCATTCTCCTTTAAGCCGTTCAATCCAATCCAATTTTTCTTCGGGAAGCAGATTTCCATAAACCTTACCTATTCATACCTGTGATGTAAAGTAATTAGCAGTTTCTGTATTATCTCCCGTGAGCAATTATTGTTTCAGTTCCAAAATCATGTAAGTTTTCAATCATGTTTTTGAAATCTTCACGAATCACATCATATAAACCTATTAATCCTATGACTTTACCCTTTAATGCAATGATGATTGAGCTTTGCCTTCGCTTTTTAGTTTGTCAAGATGACTGTCAACATTGACATCCATACCGTTTTCAATTAAAATTTGGAGTTTCCTGCATATATGGTACCATACGAATTGTTACATGTAACTCCCTTACCAGAATACATTTTAAAGTCCTGTGGATTTTCAATTTCAATTTAGGCTTTTTTTACATTATTGACAAGGGTTTTTGCCAGAGGAGGTTCACTCAATTCCCCCGCCATTATGTAGTGATTTTAAGCAGTTCAATATCAGATATATCCTCACTTAATGGGATAATATCAGAAACTTCTAAATTACCATAAGTCAAAGTTCCGGTTTTATCAACTAGAAGTATTTAAAGCTCCCAAGGTTTCAAGAGATTCACCAGACTTAATTAAAACACCCTATTTAGTTGTCTGACCAATAGCTGCCATGATTGCCGTTGGAGTTGCAAGTATTAAGGCACATGGGCAGAATACTACTAAAACAGTTACTTCCCTTTCAATATTGCCTGTTGCAACACATGCTACAATAGTAATGATTAATGCAATTGAAACCAACCAGCTGCCCTTTATCTCCAAATCTTTGTGTTGGAGCCTGGTTTTCATCATCTACTTTTACAAGGTCAATTAATTTTTGAAGGGATGAATTTTCACTAAAACTTGTTGCTTTTATATCAATAGCTCCATATAAATTCATAGTTCCACAATACCTCATCACCCACATCATTATCAATCGGTAAAAATACACAGTATTACTCAAAAAATTTTTTACAAATTCCCCCCCCAAATGAGGAAACAAATGAAAAAAATTAATAATAGCAATTACCCCCAGCCAAAAAGTATTACTTTTTTGAGTTCATTTATATAGTTAATATTACAATTATCACATTTTAAAAAAAAAAAAAATGTATATAAAAGTATTACATTTTTGAATTCCTTTATATATTAAGTATTACTAATTGAAAAAAATTATAATTTTTCATCAAAAACAGCACAGATTTTATGAGCATAAACCCTGTCTTTATTCTTTTCGCCATCCGGCAAATCACTGTAGGGAATCATCAGTTTTTCCCATCGGTTTAATCTGCACTTAACCTTAAAAACAAATTTTCTTTCATCTTCAGTTAAATCAAGGTCATGTTCATCGATGATTTTTACCAGTGATGATAATTCAGCGGAAAGAACTTCAGCCCATTCACACCACTGTTCATGTTCGAGTTCAGACAGTTTTTCCATAATCTCTTCATCCATAAATATCACATTTAAGGTTTCATGGCCAGATCCATAATGCTGAACGGTTCGCCTTCTTTTTTAGGATCAGGTGCTCCCATTCCAAATGCTGATTTGGCAAATTCATTATTCATTCTTTTTGATACTTCACCAAAAATCATCTTATAAGCAGTGCACTGTGGGTCAATAGCCTGTGGAGTCTGATATGCCACAATTGCATTATAAGGACATCCTCCCTCACAATATTTAACATATCTGCATTTTTTACAGTTTTCATCAACATACTCCCTGAATTCCATGAGTTTTGCCCATGCAGAGGATGTTTTTAAACCATCAAAACTGGGATTGTCGGCCACATTGCCTAAAACATATTCATCCATTCCAACAAACCTGTAACATGGATAAATTGAACCGTCGAAACCTACGGCCAGTGTTGTTCCAATGCAGTCGGCAAATGTGCACAGAGTTCCTCTTCGCCTCAGTGTGCTTTTGCAGATATGATCAAGGTCCATGACGGAGAATTTGTCCAGATCATAAAGGTACTTGTCTAGCCAGTCAACAAGCAATTTACCATGTTCCTTCTGGTTAAGTGCCCATGGGTCAGCGTTGTCCCCCCTTAAGGATGGCAGTGCGGCATGAATTTTGAGATTCATTTTTTCTCCTTTAAAAAATTCATATAATTCATCGGAGAAATCCTTTGAATAGTCTGTTACCGTTAAAACAAAATTGATTAAGAGACCCTTACTTTTGGCAAGTTCATATTTACTCATGGTCTTGTCAAAGTAACCTTCTCCCCTCTGATAATCATTAATTTCCTTTGGCCCGTCAATACTGGTACTTACAACGACGTTGTATTTGACAAAGAGGCCTATTAATTCATCGGTTAAAAGCCAGATATTGCTTTGAAGAGAGAATCCCTCAAAGTTTTCCAGTTTTGAAAGTTTGTCCAATGCATATTCATAGAAATCATAACCTGCAAGGAGAGGTTCGCCCCCATGGAATGTGAAATGAACCTTATCATCCCTAAAATCATCCAGCCATGTAATTATCTGGTCTATAATTTCTAAATCCATCATTTCCCTTTTATTATCTGAACCCCAGCAATACTTACAGTTTGATGGACAATTAAGTGTTGGGATAATCATTACATGAAATGTCATTTTAACCATGTATCTTGTTTAATTCATTTAATAACTGTTTTTTCTCATCCGGATCCATATCTTCATTTACAAAAAAGATATAACCGCAGTCTTCACATTTAACTGTGTCCATTTCTGCGTGAGCCCTGTGATTGTCCAACATTTTTCTGTGAGCAACCTTATCTTTTGAACCGCATTTTGGACACGGCGCCAGTAATTCTTCCAACTTCATTTAATTCACCTTATAATTAATTCTATTTTTGAAGTATATAACTGTATAGTTAATAGAAAACTTTAAATAAGATGAATAAGTGACTGCAATTTTACAAAATGACTTCAACAATCTTTAAATAATAGATACACACATAAATGTTAATTAATTAAAAAATAAAGTGATTCAAATGCCATATGACTACTATGACTACTTCACAAAGCAGAGACAAAATAAAATATTTACTGAAACAACAGAATTAGTAAGACAAAATCTTTGGAACGAAACAATAAATTTCAGACTGTCCCAAAGATGGATAATCATGGAAGACATACTGTTTAACAGATTATATCGCAGATTAAGGTAAACACTAATGATTGAGTATCTTCACCAAGTATCTGTAAATAGGGAATCCAACATGCTGAACAAATACCAGAGCATACCCAGAACCTGGGAATTCAAATTCTTTTTTTACTTTTTTTAACTCTTTAATAATATCAAGTTTTTGCGGACATTTCCTTAAACATTTTCCGCAGCCATTGCATTTTCCTGCATTTCCTGAACTTCCCATAATGCCACCGACATACTGATAATAATCCATTAAAGAGGCGTTGATAAATCCTTTTTGATTAAACAGGAATTTTTCATTGTATATTTTCATGCATTCCGGAATATTAACTCCCTGCGGACAGGGCATGCAATAACCGCATGTTGAACAGTTAATCTTTAAGGAATCCCTCATGACGCCCTTGACAAGTTCAACCGTTTTTACATCTTCAGGTGTCATTGACAATGGAGTTGTTCTTTCGGCAACATCCAGGTTTTCATTAAGCTGTTTAAAGGAATTCATTCCCGAAAAAATACATGTGACATTGGGATTATTTAAAATCCATTCAAAAGCCCAATATGCATTGCTTTTTTCAGGATTAGCCTTTTTAAAAATCTCTTCAGCATCCTTTGGCATTTTACCTGCAAGAATGCCTCCCTTTAACGGTTCCATTACAAAAACACCCATACCTTTTGATGCAGCATATTCAATTCCCTGCGAACTGGCCTGAACATTTTCATCAAAGTAATTATACTGAACCATTACTACGTCCCAGTCATAGGCATCTATTACCAACGGGAATTCCTCTTTAGGGCCATGATATGAAAATCCAACATGTCTGATTTTACCTTCACCTTTAGTCTTATTTAAAAACTTGAATAAATCCATTTTTATCAGACGGTTCATTGATTTCAAATCAACCGCATGCATAAGATAATAATCAATGGAATCCCTTTGAAGGCGTTTGAGCTGTTCGTTCAGGATTTCTTCCATATCTTCATATTTTCTTATATTAATGGTAGGCAGTTTAGTGCACAGTTTAACTTTATCTCTGTATTCTCCCTTAAGGACTTCACCTAAAAAAGATTCACTATCTCCGTACAAATAGGCAGTGTCTATGAAATTAATGCCATTGTCAATTGCATGATAAATTAGTTTTGAAGCCTTGTTTCTGTCTATTCTGCCGTTTTTTAAGGGCAATCTCATTGCTCCGAATCCCAATGGAGAAATTTCATCATCTGTTTTTTGAATTCGTCTATATTGCATATTATCGCTTTGTGATTCTGATGAACTTGTCCTTAAGAATTTTTAAAAGAACTCCAACACCATGAGTGACTGGTCCTTTAGTTGAGGAGTTTTCAACATCGTATTTTACGGTAATTGGAACTTCCAGGATTTTTAAATTATTTTGCGCAGCATCGGCTATCATTTCACTTTCAATTCCGAAGCCTGGATCTCTGAATTTATAACAGGAAATTGTATCCC
>CACYBU010000237.1 GCA_902772665.1 uncultured Methanobrevibacter sp.
ACTTGCCAATGCCTGAAGACTTAAAAGACACTATTGTTGAAGGTATTGAAGTTGAATACATTGTTGCTATGGGAAATATGAAAATAATGAGAACTAGAGGATCATAAGTTCTCAATTTATTTTCCTTTTTTATTAGATTAATCATGCTTTTAAATACTTACGAACCATGGAAATTTGCATTCTCTCAAGAAACTGAGAATTTAAAGGATAATTCATATGGAATAATCGGAGTTCCATTTGACAGTACTACTTCTTATCATTCTGGTGCGCGTTTGGGACCAATTGTTGTGCGTGAAGCTTCATTTGGTTTTGAAAAATACAATACTATTTTTAATAAATATTTAACAACTGCCTTTTATGATTTTGGAGATGTCAATGTCGTTCCTGGAAACTGCAAGGCAACCTGTAATATAGTTGAGGATACGGTAAATGAACTTCTTGAATTAAACATCCGGCCAATAATCATCGGCGGTGAACATTCAGCTTCAATTGGGGCTATCAAGGCTTTAAGTGAAAAGCATGATAGACTGACTGTAATACATTTGGATGCCCACAGGGATCTTGCCTTTGATTTTGTCGGTGAAAAATATTCTCATGCGACTGTTATGAGAAGGGTTCATGAAATGGGTGTGAGCCTTGTTCAGATTGGAATAAGGTCATCTTCAGTTGACGAGGAGAAATATGTGAAATCCACATATGACATTCAGACATTTAAAAACAAAGATGTTCACAAGCATATGGATGCCATTGAGTATTACCTGATAAATATTGATGGACCGATTTACATTTCCATAGATATGGATGTAATTGACCCTTCCATTGCTCCAAGTGTAGGCAATCCCACTCCTGGTGGGTTGTTTATCTCTGAAATTGAAACTATCATGGAAACATTGGCTCATAAAAATGTTGTGGGGTTGGATGTTGTCGAAACTGCCAGTGACCGGTTAGGAGACAATACTGCAGTTGTGGCGGCTAAAATAATCTGTGATTTTTTAACTTTGGTTGAATAATTTTTTGCAATATTATTTTTTCCAAGGGTTAAATATAATAATACTTTTTTTTAAAAATAATATTATCATCGGAAGAAAATGATTTTTTCCGACGAGGTGTTATATGTTTGACAATTTTTTTAAATTTAAGGAAAATGGAACTGATTTTAAAACTGAAATCATTGCAGGTATAACCACATTCCTTGCTATGGCTTATATTTTGGGTGTAAATCCGGTAATCCTGGCTGATGGTGGAATGCCTGCCACCGGAGTATTTTTCGCTACTGCTGTTGCTTCTGGTGTGGCTTGTATGATTATGGGGTTGGTTGCTAAATATCCAGTTGGATTGGCTCCAGGTATGGGATTGAATGCGTTGTTTACTTACACAATTATTTTAGGAATGGGAAACACTTGGGAAACTGCTCTTGCAGCAGTATTCATTTCAAGTATTATATTTTTAATCATTACTGTTTCCGGTTTAAGGGAAGCAATTTTAAATGCCATTCCTCTTGATTTAAAACTTGGTATTGGTGCGGCAATCGGTTGTTTCTTGGCATTTTTAGGACTTAAAGGTGCAGGAATCATTGTTGCGGATCCTTCCACTTATGTGACAATGGGATCTCTTATGGCTCCTTCAGCATTTCTTGCATTATTAGGTATTGTTATTACTTTAATTTTATATGTAAAAAAAGTTACTGCTTCTGTGTTCATCGGTTTGGTTATAACTGCTATAATTGGTGTTATATTTACTATATTCGGATTTGGAGCAGGGGATGTTTTAATGCCGGTTGTTCCGACAGAATTTTTCTCAACTAATATTGATTATTCCTTATTCGGTGGATTTATAAAAGGATTCGGACAATTGTTCTCAAACATTCCAAACTTAATCATGATTCTGTTCTCTCTTGTATTTGTAACATTCTTCGATACAACCGGAACTTTAATGGCATTAGGTGGACAATGTGGATTTATTGATGATGAAGGACAGGCTGTTGGAATTGAAAAAGCATTTTTAGCTGATGCAGTTGGAGGTATTGTCGGTTCAATATTCGGTACAAGTACTGTTACAGCATATGTGGAAAGTGCAGCAGGTATTGGAAACGGCGGTAAAACAGGTTTAACTGCTATTGTCACTGGTTTATTATTTTTCATTTCAATATTCTTCGCTCCATTGGTATTAAGTTTATTCACTTCTCCTGTTACTTGTGCAGCACTTGTAATTGTTGGTATATTGATGATTGCACAATTAAAAGACGTTAAATGGGATAATTTAATCGTTGCAGCTGCTGTATTCATGACCATTGTCATGATGATATTGACTTACTCTATTTCACTTGGTATTGCTTGGGGATTCGTTGTTTATGCGATTGCAACCCTTGCTGGTGGAAAAGCAAAAGAGTTAAGTTGGGGAATCTGGGTAATGGTTATAATATTTATAATATACTTGTTCTTCGGACTTTAAACTCATCCATGTGAGTTTAATTTTTTTATTTTTTTTAAAATCAATCATTGTAATTGTCTTCTACTTTTTTAAGATAATATTTTCCTTTATCAGTAATGCTGTAGAATCTGTATCGTTTGTCATCTTCATTAAGACATTCTACAAGTTCTGCTTCCTTTAGTGTTTTTAGATATTTGGAAATATGATTGCTGTTGTCATCAATATCTTTGCTGATTTTTGAAGGGATTTTATTTTCTTTTTCCAATGATTTCAATACTTTTACCCGTTTTTTAGAACGAGCAAGCAGGGATATGATGCTCATATCATCTTTTTTAGTCATAATTTTCAATTTATAATTGGGCTTTTTAATAGATATCTATAGGATATTAGCATGCTAATAGCAAGTTTTATATTGTGTGTGTAACAAAATTATGATTACTGATATGAGGTGATGCTATCAACAAAAAATTTTTGCAATACTTCTGATTATTATTGTTGCATTAGTATTTTTCATAATGCCAATTAGTTTTAATCAGGATTTGATGGTTTATTCGCCATGGATGTTCCATTGGGTCAACATTATAGTGATGTTGCATGGTATTGGGCAAATGGGGCCGTAGGTTGTGTAAAGGAGTATTGGGAAGATAATGCGGGATGTGAAATTGATGGTAATGAATTAGTTATTTATTATTATGATAATTCACAACTTGTTGAAGGTGAATCAAATGTATGGCAGCATGCAATAAATGATTTGACTACTTCTTCCTTCTATGAAATTTATCAAAATGATGGAGATTCGATTCTTTTAATAAACGATATTGAAATGAGCAACATGCGTCCATATCTTATTGGTAAAGTTAATGATGATGAAAGTAAAGTTATTTTTGTTGGTTGATATAATCTCGACGTTTTAAAAAAGTATTCAGATTCTATCGAATTCAAATAGGTGATAAAATGTTAGTTCGTAATTTAGATTTTTTGTCTATACCAAAAGAATTTTCCAAAGTAGAAGTTGACATCTATGAAGGAAAGTCAATAGTATTAGTATACATTGAAAACAAAGGATATTCTTTAGTTTTAAAAAAAGATGAAAATATTGAGTCTGTATTTTTATTAAAAACTGATATTATTCCAAATAATGTAAATGAACATTCTGACAGGCAGGATTTCATTAATGTAATTAAAATGTTGCTTGATAAGATATATATTGTTTCAGATATTAAGGAATATGAAAAACAGCACCCGGAACATGTATTTTTAAGATTAATGGATATGTTAAATGAAGGAACTGATGTTGTGATGATATCGGAAGAAACTTCTAAAACTTATTCTGATATAGAAAAAGGTTTTATAAAGTTGGAAATTGATATTATGGACAACAAAATCAATGCACTTAATTCTTCAATTTCCGATGTTTCAAATAACCTCCAATCTACTGTTGACAATATTGAAGAGAATTCATGGGGAAATAAAATAAGAAAATCAATTGATCAAAATAATTGGGGTTAAATTATGGTTAAATGTCAAAAATGTGGTTCGGAAGTAGTGGGGTCTGATTTCTGCTTTAATTGCGGTGAAAAAGTAGAAAAATATGAATCCAATTCATTTATCTGTCCAAAATGTGGAACAAAAAATGGTAAAAATACAACTTTCTGCAGTGAGTGTGGAAATAAATTAAATAATATGGGAGGTCCATCTTCAACATATGCCCAAAAGGAATGGCAGGCACGTCATTATGAGATAATTAAGAGATATGATATTCTTGCTGAAGAATTCGGAATTAAAAATGAGGACTACTTTTTAACTAGTGTAAGAAGATTCAATAAATTGGAACAGACTACTACTAAACATCAACTTACAAATGATGTTGTTGATACTGCAGTATTTGGATTGCCTGTAAACAGATTACTTAAACGAAATTTGGGTAATGAAACAATTATTGATGGATTTTTCTTAATTAAAGAAGAAAAATTTGTTTTTATGGAAATAGATAATAGGGATTGGCAAAAAGTAAATGCTGGAATTAACAATTTTTATTTCGATAAAATTGTTTCAATGAGAGTAACTAAAAGACTCGGTGATGAAAGTAGATATGAGGATATAACAAAAAGAGCCTGGACTTCTCCAAATGATATAAGAAGAGCAATTAAAAATGATATTCAATCTCTTAAAGCAACTCGTTTCAAAGACATGATTACAAACAATGACAGTGCTGACATGTTTGATAGATTATTAATTAAATTAGTTGACAATACTTCCTATGAAATTAGATTACCAAGTTATCAGTTCGGTCAGAATTTGGTTGATTTATTTGAAACTTTAAGGTCTAAGCCACAAACTGTTGTTGTTCAAAATCAGACTGAAGAACCTTCAAAAGCACAGCAGTTAAAAGAATTTCAAGAATTGTTTGAAAGCGGTGTAATAACTCAAGAGGAGTTCAATCAGTTAAAACAGGAGTTATTGTTTAATTAAGGTGTTTAAATGGTTAAATGTTGTCGATGTGGAGTTAAAATTGAGGAGTCTTTTGAAACATGTCCTAATTGTGGTTATGATTTAAACAGTGTTGAGGATAAACCTCTAATAGAAACCACAAAAGATGGTGCTTGCAGTCATTGTGGTGTAAAAATCATTGGGGATTCTGATTTCTGCCCTAATTGTGGAAATAGGTTAAATGCACTTCAAACATTAAAATGTTCCCAATGTGGCTCTCAAATTAACGAAAATGATTTAATTTGTTCCACATGTGGTTCAAAAATAAATAATCAGAAGGCGGGTTCAAATTGCGGAAATCCATTAGATGAAGCTGAAGAATTTTGTGACGAATGCGGTCAGAAGGTCAGTTCAGTTAAAAAGGATCTTGTCTCAGTTCCTGAAAAAAATTCAGATAATATTGTTGATGGCATATTGTCTGTTTTAATTCCTATCATTGTATTTTTTAAAGGGTTATTTGGTGGAAATAAGTAGTTTTCCAAATATTTCTATTTTTTTTCAAACATAACAATATCATTAAATATCACCAAAAATATAATTATAATATTAACTAATTAAAATGGAGCATATTGTTATGAATAAACGAACTATTGAGCTTTCAGGCCATATTATTGATTCATTAATCCTGACTAGGACAATGGCAATAATTATGGATAAAGGAGGGGAATTTGATATTCTTGAAATAGATGTCGGAAGGAAAAAATCCGATGTAAGTCATGCAAAAATTGAGGTTTCAGCTGATTCTCCCGAATTACTTGAATCTATTCTCGACGAATTATCAGTTCTTGGTGCATCAATTGATGAGATTAAGGAGGTTAATCTTGTTGCATCATCAAAGGATAAGGTTGCTCCCGAAGGATTTTACTCCTCTTCCAACCATACCACTCATATTTTCTATGAGGGGAACTGGATTCCAGTTGAGGATATTGAAATGGATTGTCTGGTTGTTGTTGATGAAGAAGAAAAACGTGCATTTGTAAAACCGATTGCAAATGTCAAGGCAGGGGATAAGATTGTTGTAGGTCTTGACGGGGTTAAGGTTACACCGCCTCACAGATCAAGAGACGAGCAGCAGGTATTTGAGTTCATGAACAGTGATGTTTCTTCAGAAAAACCTTTAATGAATCTGATTCACGGAATTGCTCGTGAAATGAAAGAAACCAAGGCTCGTGGGGGAAAAATAGGTATTGTTGGTGGACCGGCTATTGTACACACGGGTTCCGGCAAATACCTTGCTTCAATGGTTAAGGAAGGATATATTGATGTTATCATGGCGGGAAATGCTTTGGCCACTCATGATATTGAATCCAATTTATTCGGAACTTCTCTGGGTATTGAAGTTGAAACAGGTAAAATCGTAGCCCATGGTCACACTCATCATATGAGGGCAATCAACCGTATCAACAACTCAGGTTCAATTAAAAAAGCTGTTGAGGACGGCACATTAACGGGGGGAATTATGTATGAGTGTATTAAAAATGATGTTCCATTTGTTCTTGCAGGTTCAATCCGTGATGACGGACCTTTGCCTGATGTTATAACCGATACTGCTGAAGCCCAGAAGTTAATGAGACATTATGCTCAGGAAGTGGACATGGTTATTATGATTGCCACTATGCTTCATTCAATTGCAACTGGTAACCTGCTTCCTTCAAGAGTTAAAAGTATCTGTGTGGATATAAATCCTTCAACAGTTACCAAACTATCAGACAGGGGAAGTGCGCAGGTTGTAGGAATTGTTACAGATATAGGGACATTTTTACCATTACTTTACAATGCACTGCAGGAGGACTGAACATGTCATTCACGGCATATATCTTTGATGTGATGACAGATACATTTTATCCGGCAAGAATTATCATAGAAAACGGAGTGTACAAGCAAATCACTCCAATTACAATTAATGAATTCTCACTTGTTGATGTTAAAGGATTAATGATTCCCGGTTTTATTGATGCTCATATTCATATTGAAAGCAGTATGATTACCCCAGCACAGTTTGCTAAAATTGCCGTACGTCACGGTACTACTGCTGTTGTTTGCGACCCTCATGAAATAGCTAATGTTTTGGGAACTGATGGAATTGAAGCAATGATGGAAAATGCAAAGCAGGTTCCTTTTAATTTTTATTTCGTAGCACCTTCCTGTGTGCCTGCCACTACATTTGAAACTTCGGGTGCTGTTTTAGACTCATCCGATATTGATTATTTGCTTCAAAAAGATGAAATTGTGGCACTGGGAGAAATGATGAATTTTCCTGGAGTCATAAATGGTGATGAAGAGGTGCTCAAAAAACTGGAACTTGCAAAAAAATATGGTAAACCAATTGATGGTCATGCACCTATGCTTTCCCGTGAAGATCTTGATAAATACCTTAAACATGGTATAAGTACTGATCATGAATGTAGCAATATTCTAGAAGCTCTTGAAAAAAAGATCAAGGGCATGAAAATTATGGTTCGTGACGGATCATCCGCTCAGGATATGGAAAGTCTCTTTAACATAAGCGAAGGCAATTCAGTACTGGAATATGAAGGGCCGATGAGTACTATTTTCAGGGATATTTTTGGAAATAAAGTATACTCTCCACTGTTTGATTTCATTGTCAGTGATGATAAACATCCAAACGACCTGATAAAAGGTCATTTAAACTTATCAGTTAAAAAGGCTGCTGATTTGGGAATCGATATTTTAAAAGCCATTAATATGGTAACAATCAACCCGGCATACCACTACGGTCTGAACTGCGGAGCTATTGTGGAAGGAGCACAAGCGGATTTTGTAATTGTTGACAGTATTTATGACTGCAATGTCCTGAAAACATATATCGGAGGAGAATGTGTCTATGACGGTGAAAATGTTTTGTTTGATGTTCCTGAAATAGAATCCAAAAACACTATCAATGCATCCAAAAAAACCTCTGATGATTTCGATATATATCATGATGGTGACGAATGTGAAGTAAATGTAATAGAGTGTTTTGACGGTGACCTGTTAACTAAAAAGACAACTGCAAAGTTGCAAGTTAAAGACGGTGTTGTTCAGTCAGATATTTATCAGGACGTTTTAAAAATAGCGGTCGTGGAACGTTATGGGGGAAATACTGTTTCCAATGCATTCATTAAAGGATTCGGACTTAAAAAAGGAGCTATAGCATCATCAGTTGCTCATGATTCTCATAATATAATTGTAATTGGTTATACTTCGGAAATGATGGCTCGGGCGGTCAATCAGGTAATTGATGATAAGGGAGGTATTGCTGTTGTCAGTGAAGATTTCACAGATTCACTGCCTCTTCCGATTGCGGGACTGATGTCCAATGAGGATGCATATGATGTTGCTGATAAATTGGCGGTTTTACATAATATGGTTTCAGCATTAGGCTGTCAGCTTGAAGCACCGTTCATGACAATGGCATTCATGGCACTGCTGGTCATTCCATCCTTAAAAATTTCAGATATGGGACTTTTCGATGGAGAGGCATTCGAATTTATTGATGTAATCAATGATTAATGTCATAACCTTTTTTCTTTAATTCTTTTTTTATCTCATTCATGGCTTTTATATCGTCTCTGCTTCCAACCTTTAAAACAACACGATAACATTCCTTAAAACGGCGTATATACTCCTCTTTTTTGGCTTCATTAACCATATCAAAACGTGTCAGATTGGTTAATGATTCGATAACGTAACCGAATCCCCGGTTCATTGCCTGTACAGGATTATTGATTATCAATTCTGTAACCTCAGATTTAATGACAATAGCTTCTCCTTTCTTTTTGATGGGGTCACTCTGTTTTATTGCTTCAGTTAAACTGATGACTTCACATTTAAAATATGCATCCGCACATTTTAGTGAAACATTTTCATTAAAATAGTTTTGAGGCAGATTTCCAAGAGTCGAAACAGTAAAAAGCTCCGCATCATGAGTTATATTTACACTAAACTCCCTTTCGCGAATGATGTTTTCTAGAGTATGGCTTCCTTTAAAAATCCGGTTGATGATTTTATTTTCACCTGCACAAATCACTCCAATCGGTGCAGCATTCTTACTTCCGTCTTCATTTTTTGTAGCGATTATTGTTTCATATTGCCTTCCTTTTTCCATTCCAATTGAAGATAAATTTATTTCCATTTTAACCATTTTAAAAAAACCTTTTTATATCTTAATTTATAATATATTAAATATACTATTTAATTTAGTAAGGAGTTTGAGCTTATGAAATATAAAATGTATGATGAAATGATGGAACAACCTGGTTCACTTAGAAAAACTTTTGAAAGTGAAATGGATACGATGAATGAAGTTTCAAAATTAATCCCTGATGTGGATAAAGTCTATTTAATTGGCTGTGGAAGTTCTATTTCAACATGTTACAGTATTAGAGATGCAATTAGAATGTCCGCCACAAATATTGATATTGAAGTCTACACAGGATATGAATTTTACTATAATAAAAAACTGGTCGAAAATGAAAACACTATAGCTATTTTCACCTCACAGTCCGGTGAAACCGCAGATACTCTTGCTTCACTTAGACGGGCAAATGAATTCAACATACCTACTGTTTCTATTTCAAATGAACCTGAAAGCTCAATGATTAAAGAAGCTAAAACTCCGATTATTACAAGATGCGAAACAGAAACAGCAATTCTGGGTACTAAAACTTATATTACTCAGCTTGCATGTTTATATCAGATTTTATTCGCAGCCAGTGACTATGAATTCAAGGATACGCTGTTAAAGCAGTTAAGCGAAATGCCTGATATTCTTGAGGATCTATTAAAATCCACTGAATATGATAACAGACTGTTGGCACAGGACTTTAAAAAGGATGATATTTTCTATTGTCTTGGAAGCGGACCGAACTTCGGCCTTGCTTATAAACTGGCAATGACCATGTTCATGGAAGGTGCAATCAAACATGCGTGCCCTGAATATTCAGCGGAATTCAGGCACGGTTTAATTGAACGTGCTGAAAAAGGTGTGCCGATTGTATTTTTAAAATCTGACTTTGAATCTGATGAAATCACACAAAAGGCAATTGACTTTTGTGAAAATCTTAAGTTAAAATCAATCATTTACGAATTAAAAGATTATGCTGACGTTGATAAATTACTATCTCCGTTTATCTTTGTAATTCCTCTTGAATGGTTTGTTTATTATTTGGCACATTACAATGGTGAAGATCCTGGTGCTACAAGACACATCGGAAAAGTTAGATATTAATTTTGTTTTTTAAAAATAGATAAAAATGTGGAATCTATTCCACATTCACTTTATGTTTTGGTATTATCAGTTTTGGAAGGGTTATAATAACAATTCCGTTTATGAATTTTGCTGTGATGTTTTCCAGGTCGATGCTGTTTTCGAATCTTACGGTTTTCACACATCTGCCAGATTTTATTGAAGATGCAATTAATTCAGCTTCTTCTTCATCTTCGAATTCTTCGATGTATGGTTTAAATGTTGCTTCAATGGTTAAGTCATTGTCACCTGCTTCAATTAAAATTTCGTCTTTTTCAACACCTGGAACAACTGCTTTAATGTAGTAAATGTCTTTGGTTTCAACCAGATCAATGTCTATGGTTTGGATGGTAGATTTTTTGTAATCAGTGTATCTTCTATCAGCAGCTTTTTGCATGTTTTTAAGGCTGTCTTTAACTTCGTCGATTGTTTTGTATAAATCGGCAAGTACATTGTCTGCAATGTTTTTTCCTTTTTCTTTTGTTTCTTCGAATTTTTCTTTTCCTTCTTCTTTTTTCTCTTCAAATTTTTCTTTTCCTTCTTCAACTTTGTCTTCAAGTTTTTCTTTTTTATCGGATATTTTGCTTTCAATGGTTTCTGAATCTACCATGATTTCACACTCCTTATACTTGAGTTTATTTATAGTATATTTTAATTACTTTTTGTTACTATATAAATGTTTCTATTAAATTTACTGAAAGTAACTAAAAAGTTATTTTTTTTAATCTTTGATTTTTTATAGTTATAATACTTTATTCAATAGAATTAAATGATTAAGTCATTAATATTGTAAATAGTGTTTGGTATTGTCTTAAAATTTACTTATATTTCTTTTAATCAGTTAATTTAAATTGGTTGATAAGTGGTAATAAATTATGTTTTTTCATATTCTATCAAACTTAAATTGCTTTAAATGATAGTAAGTATATGTTTTTTTGAATTTAATATGCCAAAAATGCTACATTTACTCACATTCTAAGTAAATTTCATTAAATTTTTTTCAAACTCTTAAACATAATACAAATATCTGTTGGTTTAAATTAGATTAAATTCTAATTCTTTTTATTGTGTGTTTTTGCACAATGTTGCACTTTGAAAATATTTATTATTAATGAAGTTGATATGATTAAATAACAATCATTGCGATATGGTGATTTTTCATGGTTTTTACTATAGATGATATTAAAAGAAGAGTTATTCCAATTGTCATTAAATATGGCATTAATACTTTCAGTCTTTTTGGATCTTATGCTCGTGGTGAAGCTAATGAAGATAGTGATTTAGATTTTGTAATGGATAAAGGTGATTTAAAAGGCCTTCAATATGTTTCTTTAGTTCAGGATTTGGAAGATGAATTTGATTGCCATGTTGATGTAATTAGTAAAGGAAGTTCTAATAAAAAATTTCTTGATGCTGTAATGGGTGAGGAGGTTCTTTTATATGAACGAGAAAGATAAACGATGGGCTGAAACCATTATTGATTACTGTAATCGTATTGATGATTATTTAAATCGTTTTGATGATGATAAGGAAGTTTACATGTCTGATAGTTTATACAAAGATGCTTGTGCATTGGTTATTATTCAGATGGGTGAATTTGCTAATAGGTTTTCAGATGAGTTCCGAGAAGAGTATGAATGTATTAACTGGAAACAATTAATTGGTCTGAGAAATATCACTGCCCATAATTATGAAAATATTGTGGATGATATATTTTGGGAGATTATGCACGAGGATGTTCCTGAAATTAAAGAGTATCTTGAAGAAATCTTATATGGTTGATTAATAGATTTTGAGAGATTTTTGGTAAGTATACAAAATTTTTAGTATTTACTTTTTGTTAGTATATAAATGTTTCTATTAAATTTACTGAAAGTTACTAAAAAGTAAATTCTATTAATATTTTATTTTCCATATAAATAATGAGTTATTTTATAAATTTCAGGAATTATTTTCTTGATATTGGTAATGACGGTTATTTAATAGTTTAAATTAAATAAAATATTATTTTTGATATTTTTTGAAATGCTTTTAATAGAAGAGTAAGTATGTATTTTTTTTCAGTTTCAAATATTATGGCTAATAATATTTGATTTAACATATTTGCTAGTTGATGATTAATTTTTTAAAATTCATCAAATTACTTATTTTATGATTTTAACAGTTTTAATTAAAAATAAAAAATTCATGATGATTGATGATTCATATTTTATTTAAAAATTTATTTTAGTAAGTATTCTGTATTTCTACCGTTTCCCCTTCTTTCTATTAATTTCTTATATTATAATTTTTAATGATTTTATAGCTGGCTTGAGGAGTAATATTTAACATCGCCTGAATATCTTTATTTTAATGAAGAATTCATTGAGGTGGGTGATTTTGACTGTTTATTCGAATAAAAATCATCAATTTTAGCTTGCAAGATTTTTATGTATGGTATTCAATGAACTAATGATTTAAAAAGACAATTAAAAAAGGTTAATGGTAAAAAGTCCCAATAAAATATTAAATCTAAAATGAGAGATTGCTAATACTGTTGAAGATAATCCAGATTGTTATAAAAATCTTAAAAAGCCTATGCAGAAATATAAAAGGGTGCATGTTGATAATTGTTTTGTGTTAATTTTTAGAAATTGATAAAGAAAACAAAAAAGTAATATTTTTTTGATTATTCTCACTATGATTCAAGTTATAACTAAAAAATACTACCAAAAAATATATTATAATATTATTTTTATATATAGTATCAGTATAACTTCTTTAGAGATTATTATTGAAGTTGTGTTAAAAAGATATTATAGGCTAGTTAATTAATATAATTGGTCTGTTGGTTAAAATAGTTGATTAAACAGTATTTTTAATTTGTTCAATTAAAATGGGGATTTATAAAAGTTGATGTTTAATTGAAGTAAAAATTAATCTGAATATTGGAGGTAAACTAGGATATTAATGTTTTTCAGAGGGATTAAGTTAATTTCCTTTGGAAAATAAGTGGTTGTGTATTTAATTCACATCTAAATAATGGATTGTATAAGTTGATATTAATAAGGAGCATATTTTATGAAATTTAGTGGAAAATGGTTTATTATATTATTATTCGTGTTTATTCTCGCCATGAATATTGTATGTGCCGGTGATAATGTAACTTCATATGATAATTGTTCATGTGAAGATTCAGTAATATTGGATAATGATATGAGTGCTTTTAACGAGTCTCTTTCAGTATCTGATGATGATTTGTTGGGAGATGCCGGTTCATTCAGTGATTTGGCAAATGTTATCAGTAATGGTGGTTCTTCTGTAAAACTTACTAAAGATTATCAGATGAAGACTGGGGACAATCCTATCACTATATCAAAAAATGGTATTGTGATTGATGGTCAGGGACATACAATTGATGCAAACAGTATTAATAAAGTGTTTATTGTTTCTGGATCTAATGTTGTTTTAAAAGATATTACTTTTTCTAATAGTAATTCCATTAATGGAGGTGCCATTCGGTGGACGGGTGCATCGGGTAAATTACTTGATTCTAGTTTTATAAATTGTAAATCTCCATTTTGGAAAGGAGGCACTACTGGTGAAGCTGGTGGTGGAGTATCATGGACAGGTGCTAATGGATTGATGGACAATTGTTATTTTAAAGGATGCACTGCACAGGGTGGTGCTGGTGGTTCTATTCACTGGAGTGGTAATAATGGAGTAATAAACAATACAGAAATCGTTGATACTATAATGTATAACTGTAATTACGGTTATGGTTCCAACAATGGTGCCTATGCAATCTGCTGGAAAGGCACTGGAGGCAAATTATTAAATACTAAAATCACAAATCCTCAAAAGACAGGTTATAATAAAAGACCATATGTAGTTGATTTCGTTAACGGTCAATGCTGGATTGACGGTCTTACAATTACGGGTGAAACAGATGGATATTCAATATTTTTACCAAAAACCCCTGTTGAAGATTTCATTGGCAGTATTAATGTCAACATGGCAATGTATAAATACACACCAACAATAACTCTCAACAATGATGTTTGCACAATTAAAAATGTTAAATCAGGTACTGCAACTTATCAGATTGACGGTAAATATACAGGCACTGCCAATGTTAATAAAAACGGTCAGTTTACCTTAAACTATAAATTCAACCCTCAGCAAACTCATATTATCAAAATCACTTATAATGAAAATCAGTATTATAATTCAGTTTCAAACTGCTTTGATTATAATAAAATGGGTGTTTCAAATGTTTTCGGATCATTTACAGATTTAAAAAACCTCATTACATCATCCACTGACAGTGTTATTAATCTCTACAGTAATTATATTTATGATTCAGTTAAAGATTCAGCACTGGCCGGTGGAATCACTATTTCAAAGGCATTGACAATTAACGGTCACGGTCATTATATTGATGCTGATTACAATCAGGTTAGGATTTTCACAACCACTGCACAGGTTGTTTTGAATAATATTACTTTCAAAAATTCCAGACTCAACAGTCCAGGTAATGCTGTTTTGGCAAAATCCACAATCAACATTACTTATTGTACTTTTGACAATAACTGGGCTTCAGATTGTTTTGGCGCTGCTCTTAAATTATCAGGTGACAATTCCAATGTTAAATACTGTAATTTCACAAATAATAAAGCAAAAACTGGAGCAGCAATTGTTGTTAACAGTTTGAATAATTATATTCAATACTCCTATTTTGAAGGCAACAGCAAAGATTATGGTGGAAATATGAATTATGGAAGTGATATTTCCATAACTGGTGGTAAAAGTGCTTATGTGAATTATAATGCATTCCTCGATGCCCGTCCTTTAAGACAAATTTCTAATGCTTATTCTCGAAGCAATTGGTATGGTATCAATGCCTTGCCTGATTCAAGTGCCCCAGGAGCACCCGGTATTTCAAACTATTTAAAGGTAGAATTGGATTATACTCTGAAAAATAATGTTCTAACTGTGGGAATTAAATTTTCAGAATCCGACACTGGAAATACTGTATCCGTCCCATGGTCTCGTACTGTTACCTACACCCTAGCTTCCAATACCATCATAGGTGATAACCTGAATAAGGTTTCCTTTAAAGGGGTTAGTGGCAGTTATGTTATTAATGCTATTATAGACAATCAACGATTAACAAACACCAATGGAAACACATGGTATGTTAAAGCCACTGCAACTTCAACAGGTTCAGGAACCCAATCTAACCCATATAAAACATTAAAAAATGCTATCAACAGTGCAAGTAATGGTGATACTATTTATATTGCACCGGGTACATACACAGGTTCAGGAAGTAATGTTGCATTAACAATATCAAAATCCTTAACTCTTGAAAGATGGGGTAGCAGTGGTGAAGTCGTATTTGACGGTGAGAATAAGTATACCATTTTCACTTTAAGTTCCAATGTGATTATTTCATCTTTAACATTTAAAAATGCTAAAGGATCAAGTGGAGGAGCACTTATCATCAAATCCAATTCAGTAATTTTTAATTCAATTTTTAAAGATTGTACTGCATCTAGCTGGGGTGGAGCTATTGATATGAATCCAGGAAGCGCCACCATTGTCAAATCACAATTCATAAACAATAAGGCATCTTCCGGTGGAGGTGCAATAAGCACTGCTGGTGTTACTCTTAACATTATTAATTCTGTTTTCACAAATAATAATGGAGGAAGAGGTGGGGCAATAAACAGTGGTAATACTGCTGCCGACCTTTATATTATCGGCTCTGTTTTTAATAAAAACACTGCTACATCTTATGGTGGAGCATTAATATTTGATGGAACCGGAAACATATATAATTCCCAGTTCACTGATAATTCAGCTCTTCTTGGAGGCGGAGCAGTATACATGTGGGGCTACACTCATATAATTGAAAACACTATATTCACAAACAACTTAGGATGTGATGGTGGAGCAATCCTATCATTATGTTCCAATTTAATTTTAAGCAACAATTATTTCAACAATAATTATGCGGACTCTGGATTTGGAGGAGCAGTATATGATGCATTCGGAGATTTAATTATTTTTAAAAATACATTAACAGGTAATGGTGCATATTATGATGGTGGTGGAGTATATCTTTACAAATCATCTAATACTATTTTCGAAACCCTATTCAAATCAAATATTGCAGGATATGGTGGTGGAGCAATACATGCTCTTGCAAGTGACTTTTTATCAATAAGATTATTAATGTTGAACAATATTTCATCAGCTCTAAACGGATATATAAATACTAAATATCTTAATTCTTTCATTGATTGTGGAGATTATAATCTGATTGTTGCTGACACATCCAATTATAAAGGAACATTACCTGCTTATTTCAGTTTAACAGCAAACGGATGGGATACAAAGGTTAAAAATCAGGGAAGTCTCGGAATATGTTGGGATTATGCAACTATAGCAATGGTTGAAACAGCTATTAAAAAAGCAACCGGTATTGAAATGGATTTATCAGAAGGAAATCTAAAAAACCTATTATCAAAATATTCAGAATATGGTAAAAACAGAAACCCGAATGATGGTGGATATAGATATGATGGTGCTTCATGTTTAGCAAATTCCCTTGGACCGGTTCTTGAAAGCATTGATCCGACAAGCTCATATGGATTCTCAGTATTGCTTGATAATATTGTTCATGTCTCTAATATTGGAATTGTATCCAGATCAAAATCAAATCCATTAGATAATGATAAGGTTAAAGAAGCAATTATTAAATATGGTGCTGTTAAAGCTAGTATAGGGATGACAAGTGCAAGAGCTAATGGTTATAATTACTATGACGGCTCATCCGCTGCAACCAATCATGCCGTTGCAATTGTAGGATGGGATGATAATTACAGTAAAAATAATTTTAAAAACAATTGTCCCGGTGATGGTGCATGGATTGTTAAAAATAGTTGGGGTCCGAATTCTGGTAAAAACGGTTACATATATGTTTCATACTATGATGCATCCTTTGCATGGGGTGATTTATACTATATTATATTCAACGACACCATCCAGTATGATAGGGTTTATCAGTATGATTATGCCACATATTCAATGAGATCTACTGGAGGTTCAGTTTCATGGTATAAGAACACTTATACAAGTGTTAAAAATGAAGGAATAACCGCATTCTCAACACATTTCAATGCAAAAACAAACTGGGAAGTATATGTATATGTAAATAATAAATTAGTTCACACTCAAACAGGAAGTTCAATGAGTGCTGGTTATTTCACATTTAACCTTAATAAAATCATACCTGTTGCTAAAGGTGATGAATTCACAATAGCATTAAAAGTCAACAATGCTAATTTTCCTTATGTAACTAAAACTCTAAACACCGTACCATGCGGTGCGGGTAGATCATATTACAGTAAAGACGGTGTCACATGGACTGATTTAAATTCTGATAACCAAGTAGCATCCTTAAAGGCATTCACACAAAATATGCCCGGATCACTTGTTACAATTTCTCCGATAACTAATGTAACTTATAATAATCCAGTTACCGTCAACTTCAATATAGAAAACCGCACTACAGTTAATTATATTCTAAAATCTAAAAATGGTGAAATAATTAAACAAATACAAAGTTTCACAGGTAATAAAATTACATTATCCGGGTTATCCGCAGGGGATTATACAATCACTATAATAAATACCAACAGCAACAAATATGTGGGAAATTCCCAATCACTAGATTTCACAGTCTTTAAAGCTGATACAAGTGTAACTATCAAAAATATAGCAAGTGTCATTTATAATAATAATGTAAATGTAGATTATACTATTGTTAATCCGACTGTTGTTACATATATTGTTAAATCAAGCACAGGAATTGTTGTTGTTCCAAATACTACTGCAACCGATCTGAATAAAATCACTCTTCCAGTTTTAAATGCTGGCACCTACACTATTACAATAGCCAATAGTGAAAATGTGAATTACAAATCATCCATTGCATCTTCCAGTTTCACAATCACTAAAGCAACTCCAACAATCACAATCACAGCTTCCAATACTGTTTATCCAAACAAGCTTAGTGTTGGAGTTAAATCAAATGTTGCAGGTAGTTACACTGTTAAAGTAGCCAGCCAATCAAAAACTGTTAATTTAGAAGCTAACAAAGAATCAACAGTAGCATTTCCTCTTGATGCTGATACATATAATGTGATAGTTGAGTATGGTGAAACTGAAAATTATAAAGCAGCCACTAAAAATACTAATGTTCAAATAAGTAAGGCCTCATCAAGTGTGAATATTAATAATATTGCTACCGTAAACTATGGAAGTAAAGTTAACATTAATTATAATGTAGTTAATCCAACAGTTGTTACATATATTGTTAAAACAAGCACAGGTGTGGTTGCTGTTCAAAAAACCACTGTAAATGATTTGAACAAAATCACTCTTCCAGTTTTAAATGCAGGTCAATATACAATTACAATTAATAATGATGAAAACAAAAATTATAAGGCATCCACTGCATCTTCCAGTTTCACAGTCACTAAAGCAACTCCAACAATCACAATCACAGCTTCCAATACTGTTTATCCAAACAAGCTTAATGTTGGAGTTAAATCAAATGTTGCCGGTAATTATCTAGTTAAAGTAGCGGATCAGTCTAAAATAATAAATTTAGTTGCCAATAAAGAATCAATAATAGTATTCAATAAGACATTAAATCCAAATACTTACAATATATTAGTTGAGTCTAATGAAACAGTTAATTATACAGCAGCCTCTAAGAATTTTAATGTTCAGATAAGTAAGGCCTCTTCAAGTGTGAATATTAATAATATTGCCTCTGTTAATTATGGTGGTAATGTGAATGTTAATTATAA
>CACYBU010000238.1 GCA_902772665.1 uncultured Methanobrevibacter sp.
CACGGTGTGCAACATTTCTTGCACCTGATGGACTTCTAGTTGATTTTCCTTGAGAAATTGCCATTATTTCACCTAAATAAATATAATTTTAATAATATAATAATCGCAGTCTTCAAGTCCCTTTTCAATTAAACTGCATGCAAGAAAATAACAGTTCAATTTTTGAGAGCAAAAAAGAGCCTTAAAGAATAATGATAATAAGATATTACTTTTTCATTATATATAAATGTTTTATTTTTTGGGAATTTTGAGAAAATTATCTTCTGTTTTTTAAAATAAATTCATCAACCAGTCTGTCGAATTCATCATCACTTATATCACTGTCTGATGCTGCATCAAGTATTTCCTGAATTTCCTCATCACTAACGCTATCACCCAACAAATCCGTGAGCAGTTGCTTCAAATCCCCGTCATCAATGTATGCCTCGCCATCTGATGATGCATACCCGGAGTTTCCATTCTCATCAAGAGTATAATATGGAATTTCCTTTTTCATTATTCCTCCTCGTCATCGTCCGGTGGAAATTCGTAGTAGACTACACCGTATGGGTCATCGTCGAACTGCCATTCATAAGGTTCCTCTGTGAAATCTTCATCATCATTCACCATATACACATCATCACCTTCCTCTCCTTCGACCTGAATGACAATGTTTACATCATCGCCTAAAGATTCAACATCAATACCCAATTCGTCTAAATCAATTTCCAGCTCACCGTCTTCAATTGCATCTTCGGGAACTATTATGACAATTTCATCAACAGAATCAATATCAATTTTTGGATTTTCCATTGTAATTCACCGTTTTTTATTTAATTAATTATTATATTAACGACAAATTATTTAAAAGTTTTTTGAAAAAAAATAAAAAACCGGAGGTAACCTATATGTTACAATCCAGCAGATAGTTCAGATTCGGAATTCCGAAATGATTCCTGCATTTGATAGAGCAGATTTTGGAATTTTCAATGCACATGTCAAAGTGCAGGCAGATTCCGTCACAGTTAATGTTGATTTTAACATCAGGACTTTCTAAAATTTCTTTGGATGTATTTAAAACTTCGGATGCATGTGGAACAATGATTGAAGTCGGAACTTTGGCGTTGTTTATTCCCAGATACACCCCCTCTGAAATTCCATAATCGGCACAGTAGCCATGTTCACCGTCAACTTTACCTACAAATGTATCATTTATTTCATCATAACTTGAAATCAGTCTTTTTTTCATGTTATCAACCTCACACATACTATGTCATTACATATATATATAAACAAAGTCTGAGAGCGTGTGAAAAGTAATAAGAAGAATTTTTAAGCTTAATTTTATAATATTGCGACAATAAAATTGCTTTGAGTTTCTAAAATTGTTTTAGAAAAATATTAAAGCAACAACAAATAAAGAATTAATCAGGTGTCAAAATGAATGAAGAGACAAAAGAACAAAAAGAACTTGAAGCCGAAATCAAACAGCAGGCACATGAGTTCTTAAAAGATCTCAATTCCACCCTGCCTGAAAGCATGGAACTGGAATACGAAGGATTTTACAGAAGAGGTTTCTTTGTAAGCAAAAAAAGGTATGCCGTAATTGAAAACGGAGAGATAATAGCAAAGGGGCTTGAGTTAGTCAGAAGAGACTGGGCACCAATCGTTAAAAAAACTCAGGAATCCGTGCTGATGGCAATACTGAAGGAAGGGGATTCAGACAAAGCCATTGAAGAAGTTAAAAAAGTCCTTAAGCGAATTAAAAAAGGCGCTGTTGACAAAAAGGAACTCGTCATTCACACCCAGATAACCAAACCCCTAAACCAGTACAAACAGGTAGGCCCCCATGTGGTTGCCGCCCAAAAGATTGAGGAACATGGAATCAAGGTAACACGGGGAACAATCATACAATACATTATCGTTAAGGGAAAAGGTTCAATCAGCCAGAGAGCTGTTCCTTATGACTACTGCGAAGGATATGACTATGACAAAGACTACTACATCAACAATCAGCTGATTCCCGCCGTTGAAAGAATAATGTATTCATTCGGATATACCAAAAAAGATTTAAAGGACATGGCTGCCGGCGAAGTACAACAGAGTCTTGACGCCTTTTTCTAAAAATTTAAATATTTCTAAAAATAAAAATTGAATACATATGATTAACAATGATGACCGTGTTGTCTTTTTTGATATAGACGGCACATTACTCGACACTTCAGATTTTGCTGAAACCGCAAGAAAAGCAGCTATCGGGCTTATGGTGGATAACGGATTGCCACTTGATAAAGATGAAGCATATGGTGTTTTAAAAACAATCATCCGTGAGAAAGGATCAAACTACGGAAAACATTTCAACGTTTTGACACATGTTGTCTTAGGTCATGAAGACCCCATGCTTGTTGCACTTGGAATGATAACATACCACAATGTTAAAATGGCACTCCTAAGACCGTTTCCCGAAACAATTGACACACTGATTTATCTTAAAAGTGAAGGATATCGTCTAGCAGTTATTTCCAATGGAATAACCATCAAGCAATGGGAAAAACTTGTTAGACTCAACGTGCATTCATTTTTCGATGCGGTAATCACCTCCGAAGAGGTGGGCAAAAACAAGCCAAACAAATTAATTTATGATGTTGCCCTTAGAAAAATGAACGGAAACCCTGAAAAATCAGTTATGATTGGGAATAAATTTAAAGAAGATGCTTTAGGTGCAGTTAATGCCGGAATGAATGCAATTCTTATAAATTCAGATGTTACCGAAGAAGACAGAGCCTACATTAAAAAAGAAAAACTGGATATTACCCTTATCGACAATATCGGTGATGTGAAAACTATTTTATAATCATCATCCCGGATTAAATCTTTTAAGGACAGTTTCCAAAAAACACTTACCGAACCGACAACTATCTCACCATTTATTATTACCAATTGATTTGATGGTATTGTAAGAATCTATGTGTCCATCAAAACTAATTTATTTATTTTTACTTTGCTATTGGAATTTTACTGAATTAGTATGGTCTATTTTTTAAATTTAAATTCAATTACATGTTTTGATGTAGTTTTCACGTTGTTATGGTGACTATTGGCAAAATCAGTGATTTTGAAATAGATTTCATAGCTAAAAAACACAAACAAAAAATCTACATTCAAGTAACATATTCATTATCAAATGATGAAACAATTAATCGGGAATTTAGACCTTTACTAAAAATTAATGATAATTATCCTAAATATGTAATTTCTACTGATAAATTTGATTTTTCACAAGAGGGAGTAATTCATCAAAATTTAATAGATTTTCTAGTGAATGGTTTAAGGTGATATTTAATATTAAATCCATATACATATTCTATTATTTTCAAATTCAATTAATTCCATATTACTCATTAATGTAATTCTTATTAAAAATCATTACAATTGTTGTCGGTTCATATTAAAGTTTGTATAGATTTATTTAAGAATTTAAAACTCTTATTTTTTTATTTTACATAATTCAACATTGTTATTGAATCATAAATCAAGCTCCAAAGTTATCGGACAGTGATCGGAACCATAAATATCAGCCAATATCCCGGCGGATTTTACGTAATTCTTCATTTCTTCATTTACGTAAAAATAATCAAGTCTCCATCCGGAATTCCTTTCACGTGCCTTGAAGCGGTAACTCCACCAGGTAAATTTGCCTTCACTTTCATCAAACATCCTGAAAGTATCAACAAATCCTGCGCTTTCCAGTTCATCAAGCCACGCCCTTTCCTCAGGCAGATAACCTGATTTTCCTTCGCAGTTTCGAGGATTGTAGACATCAATCGGATGGTGGGCAATGTTATAATCGCCGGTGATTACAACATTTTTTCCTTCGTTTTTAAGACTAATCAGCTGTTTTAAAAGCTCATCACAGAAACTTATTTTAAAATCAAGTCTTTTTGCTTCCTGACCACTGTTCGGGAAATAAATGTTGAACAGGATAAAATCAGGATATTCAATCTTTAAAACCCTTCCTTCAGCATCCAGCTTGTCAACTCCAAGACCCTTTGTTACACTTACAGGTTCTATTTTAGAGTATGTTCCAACTCCGCTGTATCCCTTTCTTTCAGCTTCATTGAAACACTGGTGAAATCCATCAACGTCGACTAATTTCTTGGGAATCTGTTTTTGGCTTGCTCTAACTTCCTGAAAGTTTATGATATCTGCGTCAGTTGAATCGAACCATTGCCAGAATTCGTCTTTTTTACAGACAGCCCGGATTCCATTCACGTTCCATGAAACCAGCTTCACTGACATTTATAATTCGACTCCATTAACTGTTGGTAATTCACGAAGCCATTTAATATCACTTTTGTAAAGCATACGAATGTCTTCAACGTCATATCTTATCATGGCAAGCCTTTCAATACCTAAACCGAAAGCAAGTGCAGGCTGATTAATACCCAGTGGCTTTAACACTTCCGGCCTGAACATTCCTGCTCCTCCAAGCTCAATCCAGCTTTCCTTTTCTTCGAGATAGATTTCAGTTTCGGTAGATAGATAAGTGTAGGGGAAGTATGCTGGTCTGAATCTTACTTCGAATCCTAATTTTTTGTAAAATTCTTTTAAAGTGCCTAAAAGATTTTGATAACTTATGCCTTTATCACAGACAAGTCCTTCAACCTGATGAAACTCGGGCAAGTGTTTGTAATCGAATGTTTCTCTTCTGAATACTCTTCCAACTGAAAACATTTTGATTGGAGGTTCATGTTCAAAGAGGTGTTTTGTGGATATTCCGGTGGTGTGAGTTCTTAAAACACTCT
The DNA here is from genome assembly GCA_902772665.1 of uncultured Methanobrevibacter sp. Classification (GTDB taxonomy): domain Archaea; phylum Methanobacteriota; class Methanobacteria; order Methanobacteriales; family Methanobacteriaceae; genus Methanocatella. The sequence continues at coordinate 4,785 of CACYBU010000238.1, forward strand.
GGCGTGCAATATCATAATCCCAGTCATACTGCCAGCCTATTGAACCTGTATCGGCACCGGTTTGGTGAGTTTCAGCAGTTAGTTTAACCAAATCTAAATCTGGCAAATCACATGTTAGGGGGTTTTTAAGGTAGAATGTGTCCTGCATTTCACGGGCGGCATGGTCCTGTGGCTGAAAGAGTGAGTCGAAGTTCCAGAATGCGGATTCAACATATTCACCCTTGTCTTCTGAAAAACCCATGTTTAAAAAGATTTCTCTGATTTCATCAATAATTACTCTTAACGGGTGTTTTTTACCTGCAAATATTACAGGCGCTTCTGCATTAATATCATAAGGACGGTATTCAAGGCTTTTCCATTCGTCGTCCTTTATATGTTCATGAGTCAACTGAGTAGCCTGTTTTTTGATGGTAAAACCATGGTTCAATATGGCTTCGCCTTTTGATAATATTTTAAATGAATGTGAGGTTTCCTTTTTAACATCTACAATGTTTTTTCTGTTTCCAAGATTTTTCAAACCACCCATCAAATCATCAGCAAAAAGTTTAACTCCATCTGCATTGGATTTAAGGTAATCGAGAACTTTTTCATCAACACCTGCTTTATCTGCGAAGTCCTTACCCACTTCAGTAATCTTGACGACTCCCTTATCAATCTGAGCCCAGTTTTTACGGCGGAGCCATCCAAGTGCAATACCTGTTTCCTTTTTATCAATACCTGCTTCATCTGTCAATTCATCCATTGAAACAGAGGATTTATCGGCAAGTACGTCAAGTATTTTACGTTCAGGCAGTCCCTCTTCGGCATATTTAAGTCCGTCATCGGTTAGGGAATATGTTTCCTCAATTTCCTTGTGCATTTCAATAATATCCTTTGAAGCAAGTGAGCCTGCCGCACTCATAACTGATTTAATATTCATACCAGTATTTTCAGCTATTTCTTCCGGTGTGACATTGGGATTTGCTTCAAGTTCCTTTAAAAGTTTCTTTTCGTAAATATTTAATTCACTAGTGGTTTTTTCAATATCCTCATTCATTTAAACACCATATATTAAGATTAATAATATTATAATATTTGTTTATAGTGATTTATAAATATATTGCTAAAATACCTTAAATGACAATTATTTTATAAACCGTTTCAAAATAAAAAACATGACTTTGGAAAATGCCTTTTTGATCATGTTTAATTTGACATCTGGTGAGAAATCCTCATCCACAAGACCTTTTTTAGACCAGTACTCCTTATCCGCCTTAATGGGTTGTGAAGAGAGAGCCATTGCTTTCCATGCATTGAAAAATATAATGTCTCCAAATTTAGGTGAATGCAGTTTGTCTGATTTTACATCCCTTTCAAATTTCTTTGAGATTTTATCTATTTTATCAACTTCAAGTGAATCCTTTCCGCCACAGGCCATCGAAAGTGTATAAATCTTATTCACTCCCCAATGCCTTAACGTTTCATCAATGTATTTTGCAACCTTCTTTTGACCCGCTCCTGCGGTTGTGACAATCACCATTGCTTTTTTTGTGAAAAATTCCGGTCTATGGTAGAGATATGCAGTATTGTCGATGAAATTTTTCAAAAGACCAGGGACGTTCATCGCATAAACCGGTGATCCGATGATTATGGCGTCGGATTCCCTTATTTTTTCGATGATAGGTCTGATTTTTTTACTGTTCGAACACCTGTCCTCTCCATAGTTAAAGCAATTGTAACAGCCAATACATGCAGGAATGTCACATTCAACTAAATTGATTTCTTCAAATTCACCGTCCAAATTGGTTTTAACTTGTTTTATGACTTTACAGGTATTTCCAATTCTTGGAGAACCGTTTATTATTACATACTTCATTTAAACACCTAACTGACATTCTTTTATTAGTTTTTTTTCTGAATTCAAATTGTCTGTCAAACTCATCCACATCACTTTGATTCGGTTCAACATCATTTTCATAACAGATTTCACCCATGGAATAGTTGATATCACCTATTATTTTACCGTCATCTTCAATGATATATGCCAGATTTTTGATAAATCTTTCATTATCTCTTAGATTATGAACTATGAAGTGTTCATATGCTTCCGGACGGTACATGTTCCAAAAGGAGTTTCTTAAAAGTTCCTCAACTTTTAAATAGTCATTTTCACTTTCAGGTCTTATTTCCATATTAATCCTCGGTTTTAACTGAATCAAAAATTGTTTTTGCATGCTTTTCTGTTTTTAGCATGAAATCCTCTAAAAACTCCTCGTCGTCCTCGGGGTAATTAATGATGAAATGTTCATACAGCAAAAACATTCCGTAGTAGAAAAATGACTGTGAAAGCTGAACCACATCACAATCCTTTCTAATCAGGTTTTTTGATTTCATCATGTTAAACAAGACTGTCCATCCGTTTATCGGCTCTTCGATGATTGATTTTTTAAGGAAGTTTTTCACATCATCGTTGTGATAGGATTCTATGAAAAGCAGTCTTGTTATTTTCATCATCTTTTCCTGTCTGAGTTTTGAGAGGAATGCATCACATCCCCCCCTATAGAAGAAATCAAAACCTTTATCAAGATTCAAACTTGCCTGGTGCAGGGGTATTTCATCACTTACCATTTCCCCAACATAATATTCCAGAATAGAGTTCAGTATTTCTTGTTTGCTTGAATAATGATTGTAAATTGAGCTTTCTTTTATTCCCACTTCACGGGCGATTTGACGCATTGATACACCATCATAGCCATGTATTGAAAACAAATCTAGCGAAATGTTGAAGATTCTTTCTTTGTTGTTCATGAAAATCACACTAACAGTTGTTAGTTAATGTTTTCTGGGGAATAATATATAAAACTAACGATTGTTAGCTAAAAAAAAAATATACACACAAGAAGATACAGCAGTCTGCAACCATTCATCAATCAATGCTATTTTTGGCGTTTTAATTCATAACAAAGAAAACAAACAAGAACTGGAATCATTTACACAAAAACATTACCGATATGAAATCCATATGATGCAGTAAAAACACTGCAAAAAAGCCTCCAAAGAAAAAATAATTAAAGGAATTACAAGGATTCCTTTTTAATTATCTAAAAATTTGATTTGAGATAACTTACAAAAATAGATGCCGCAGTCAAATCAGCAGTAGTTCCAGGGTTATATTTATTTTTAAATAAATAATCATCAAATTCAGCGAGTTTTTCCTTGAAATCAGCTTCATCTTTAAGGTTAAGCAGATCCCTGGTCATCATTGAGATTTTCAATGCTTCATCAGATCCATATTTTCTTGAAATTAAAGTATCCGGAACTTGTGATAAAATGGTTAAAAATGTTAAAAGACAGGCGTCATTTTTGGATTTAGTCTTTTTCATTTCATGATATGTAGGATAACCTATTTCAAAGACAGCGGGCATGTCACTGGTCATTTCACGGGCAAGCATATCCCATGGGGCTGAAATTTTTAAAACATCATACATTGTCTGATTATTATCCCTAAGTTCCTGTTTGGCGTTATCCCCTGCAACATCATATTCATCCCTGTCACCCATTCCACCGGCATCTGCGATATTAATCGCATCATACAGGTCACATGCATCGTCAACTGATGTGTTAATCATCAATAATTCAATATTGTCTCTGATATCATCAAATGAGTCACTTATAGCTGCTGCAACTGCGATTGGAATTATCATCATTACGATTCCAAGGTTAGTATTGTTTTTAATCCATCTATCAGTTTCAGCCACCGCCTGAAGGATGTATTTTCCAAGCAACGGATTTTCAACATCCACATCAGTGCATGCTTCACGCACAGTATCTCCGATTACAATTGCACTTATGATAAAATCTTCAAATTCCATATCATCATAGTCCCTGGTTCTGTGAACATTTCCAGGTTTCGGATATCCGCATACCTCAAAGGCAGATGCAATCTGTGCAATTTTTGCGATTTTTCCGGCATTCATTTTATATCATCTCATTTAATAATAAATAAGGTGCGAAATTAGTGATAATCAAATCTGCTCCGGCCCTTTTAATTGAAAGCAAAGCTTCGAGAATAGCATTGTCTGTTAAAAATCCTTTTTCAATTGCAGCCATAAGCATTGCATATTCCCCGCTCACATTATAAGCCACCAAAGGCAGCATGAACTCGTCTTTAACCATGTGAACAACATCCAAATATGGGAGAGCAGGCTTGACCATTAAAAAGTCACAACCCTCTATAACGTCCAGTTCACATTCTCTGATTGCTTCAACCGCATTGGCGGGATCCATCTGGTATGATTTCCGATCACCTACGTGAGGTGATGAACAGGCAGCTACCCTGAACGGTTCATAAAATGCTGAGGCATATTTTGCGGAATATGACATAATCATCACGTTTACATAGCCATTTTCATCCAAGGTCTGTCTTATTGCTCCAACTCTTCCATCCATCATATCAGATGGTGCGACAATATCGGCTCCGGCTTCGGCATGAGAGAGAGCGACTTTTGCAATGTATGGGAGTGATTCGTCATTCAGTATTTCAATTCCATCATCAGTGTCTTCATTTTCTACAATCATTCCGCAATGGCCGTGTGATGTGTACTGACATAAACAGACATCGGTTATAACCACAAGATCTGTTTCCTTTTTAAGTTTTCTAACCGCCTTTTGAACAATTCCTGTTGAAGAGTAATCTGGAGTTGCAATTTCATCCTTGCTATCCTCTTTAGGTATTCCAAATACAATAATGGATTTTAAACCTTTTTCCTCCAACTGTTTTGCAAATTCAACTCCGCTGTCCAAAGAATATCTGTACTCACCGGGAAGGGATGAAATCTCTTCCTTTTCCATTCCTGTAAGTTCTTCTTTAAAATAAATCGGATAAATCAAATCTTCTTTTTCGAGTTTAGTTTCACGAACAATGCCTCTAATCTTAGCATTTTTTCTGAGTCTTCTCATTCTTACTGTAGGAAATTCCATATTATCACTTGATTAATAGGTATTGATTTAGAATTATTTAAAATTTTTACTTACTAATTATTATATAATTAAAAAAACAAATATTGCACTTAAGTTAAAAGAGGTTAGCAAATGTCAAATTCAATTGGAGAGAAATTTCAAATAACAACTTTCGGATCAAGTCATGGAGTGGCAGTTGGAGCTGTTGTCGATGGATGTCCTGCAAATCTCAAATTAAGTAGCGAAGATATTCAAAAGGAACTTGATAAAAGAAAACCGGGAACCAGCAGTGTTACAACTCCCAGAAAAGAGGATGATGAAGTTCAAATTCTTTCAGGTATTTTTGAAGGCAAAACCGATGGAACGCCAATTTGCGGAGTTATCTTTAATAAAAATCAGAAATCAAAGGATTATTCTATGTTTAAAAATACTCCACGTCCGTCTCACGGAGATTACGGGTGGATGATGAAATATGGTCATTACGATTATAACGGGGGAGGCCGTGGAAGTGGCAGAGTCACTATTGGCCATGTTATCGGAGGGGCAATAGCTAAAAAATTATTGGAAACATATAATATTGAAATTGTTTCTCACGTTACCCGAATTGGAGATATAAAAGCTTTAAAACAGGATTTCAACACTATCAAAGACAATGTTGAGAAAAATCCTGTTCGCTGCGCAGACCTGAAAGCGGCAGGTGAAATGGAAGAACTGATTCTGGCTAAAAAACAGGAGGGGGATTCCATTGGAGGTGTTGTTGAAACAGTGGCTGTTGGAGTTCCTGTTGGACTTGGAGATCCGGTTTTTGGAAGGCTTGATGGAGACCTTGCTAGAATCCTCATGAACATCGGTGCAGTTAAGGGAGTTGAAATTGGCCTCGGATTTGACGTGGCAACCCGCTGTGGTAGTGAGATAAATGACGAGTATCAAATTACCGGCAATAAAATTACAACCCGAACCAACAATTCCGGAGGCATTATCGGAGGCATGAGCAATGCTATGGATGTAGTGTCAAGAATTGCGGTTAAGCCTACCCCGTCCATTTCCAGATGCCAGGATTCAGTTGACTTGGAAAAAATGGAAAATAAAAAAATAGAAATTAGGGGACGTCATGACCCGTGCATCTGTCCGAGAGTGACGGTGGTGGCCGAATCAAGCACTGCAATTGTTCTTGCAGACCATATGATTCGCTCAGGTTTCATACATCCCAACAATCTGGAAAAATAATCAGCGTCGTTTTCTTACCATTGCAAGTTCATCAAATTCCTTATGTTTGAAGGACAGCTGGTAGGAATTTTTTCTCTCATTTTCATATAATGAATGGTCAGTGCTGTGAATTGAAGACTTAACATCTCTAAGAGAAATCAGCCTAAATCTTTTGGGGTTATTGTAGTTCACGTTGAATGATAAACCGTCAAATGCCGCTATTGTTTTAACACCTGTCCTTTTGGAAATCTTTTTGGCTTCGGTAACCGGGTTGTTTGAAATCATTTTAAGCCCTAGATGTGTCATTACTGCAACTTTCGGTTTTACTTCATTTATCAAGTCAATGAAATTGCGTGAACACATGTGGCCGTTGATTGTCCGGTTTCCTGGTCTGAGCACGCTTGCAATCAGTATGTCTGCTCCCTTATGCTCATCTGCTAGACCATCAAAGTAAGCCGTATCTGAGGTATAAGATAGCTTGAAACCCCTGTAATCAATCTGAAACCCTACTCCTGTCGGATCACCGTGTTCAGTTCTGGTTCCTTTGATTTTAACGTTGTTTAACTGACTGTATTTTCCGGGGTTTAAAACTATTTTATCGGGTTTTGTTTGATGATAAGATGATATGCATGGTCCCCACTGCTCATAACCATTTAAAACACTTTCGCTGCCGACAATTGTTCCCATGTTCCTTGTCATTCCTCTTGTCATTGCTTCAATTAGAATTTCAGCGTCATTATAGTGGTCGGTGTGGGAGTGGGATACAATGATTCCGTTTAAGTTTCTAGGGTCAAATCCGAACTGATATGTTCTGATGAGCGCTCCCGGACCCGGGTCGATGTGATAATTCTTTCCGCCGAGATTGTCAATTCTCAAACCCCCGGTCATTCTTCTTTGGCTAATGGCTGAAAACCTTCCTCCGCCACTGCCTAAAAATGTAAGTTTCATTTAAATCCCATTTTCATAATGAGCATAAAATTATATCACATTTAAGAGAGGATTTGTCCTTTTTAAGGCATAACTCCTCGTTTTCGATGACAACTTTATCTCCTATGTTTACATTACTACTTTCGCTAAACATCAATACGTTTTGACCAGGACCTGCGCGCAGTTTCCAGTTTTCATCAAATGCCTGTGTTTTCTTGTTTAACTGAACAAATAACATGTTGCCGTCAATTGAAACGACTTTACCTATGTCTCCCTTATTGATGATTTTATTGGCCTTGTCTATTTCAATGCTCTGCTGCACCAGTTTTTCCGTCAGATCCTGTCTGAATTTAATCAGTACCTTAATGTCATGGTCAATTGTCATGTTCAAGTGTCTCTGGGCTTCGTCCTGTGTGAAATTGGGCTGTTGCATCAACACATCAACCTTATCCCCAACGGTAGGGGTTTTTGAAGCGACCTCAGATACGATACCTTCGAAAATGTCTCCCATATACCTTAAACTCTGGGAGGCTTTCCATTTACGTTTGATTAATGTTTCCGCAGTCTGTTTTGCAAATTCATTTCCAAAGATTATGATTCCACTTTTACCTGCCTTTCGTGACTGTACGTCTGAACCCAACAGTTCAAGCATCTGATAACCGTTTGTTGTTCCGTAAATACGTCTTCTTTTTGTTTCAAAGGTACCTTTTGTACTTACCTCTCCGCGAATTGTGTTTCCGATTACTTTAATTTTATTTGCGTCATCGGTTATTTTTATGGAAATGCCAAGTTCACCGGCTCTTTTTAAAAAGTCTTCATCATTATCTATACTGCCGTCATATAATTCTTCTTCAAGTTTGTTTAAATTCTGTTTATCACCAAAGTATCCAATTTTTCTTTTATCGCTTGCCATTACGCATCCTTTTTTTCCAATATATGCAATAATTAAGCTCATAATATCTCCTGATTAACGATATTTTTTTTATTAATATTTTTAAAATATCATTTGTTTATTATTTATATATACTTATAATTATCATACATTATAAACTTTAACTGTCGACTGGACAATTATGAATATTAATTCTTTTGAATGAAAAAAAAGTTAACGATAATTGTTAAAACCAAAAATATACTACAATAAATTTAAATAATAAATTAATAAGATATATAATTATATTAAAATGTTAATTATTTATCATGATAATTAATATGACAATATGAAAAAAACCAAACAGGAGAAAAACTTATGATAAATCTCAATAAGATGTTTAAACCTGAATCTGTAGCGGTTATTGGAGCATCCAATACCCCTGGAAAAGTAGGATATATCATCGTTGACAATCTTATCAATGATGGATTTGAAGGTGAAATATATCCGGTAAACCCAAAAGGCGGAGAAATTCTCGGCAAACAGGCCTATGCCAACATTAAAGACGTGCCGGGAAAAGTAGACTTGGTAATTATCACAATCCCCTCCCCATTTGTAAATACGGCAGTTAAGGAATGCGGTGAAGTTGGAATTGAAAATATGGTAGTTATTACCGCCGGTTTTAAAGAAGTTGGTGAAGAAGGAGCTAAGCTTGAAGCTGAACTGACCGCACTTGGAAAGGAATACGGAATAAACATTATTGGACCAAACAGTTTAGGAATAACCGATTCACACACCCCGTTAAACGGATCATTTTCACAGATGATGCCTCCAACCGGAAATATGGCATTCATCTCACAGAGTGGAGCCATGATGGTTGCCATCATCGACTGGAGTGTAACTTCCGGAATCGGATTCAGTAAGGTAATCAGTCTGGGAAACAAGGCAGGAGTAAGCGAAATCGAGCTATTGCAATACCTGGCAGAAGACGACGAAACCAATGTAATCATATGTTATCTTGAATCAATTTCCGATGACGATGACTTCGTGAGAACCATGAGGGAAACCGCACACAAAAAACCGATTATCGTACTCAAATCAGGTTCAAGCTCTGCAGGTGCAGCGGCTGCATCCTCACATACAGGAGCATTGGCCGGCAGTGACCTTGCATTCGACACAGCATTCCACCAATCCGGAATCATGCGTGTGGAAACCATGGCGGAGCTATTCGATTTAGGACTTGCATTCTCCAAAGCCCCTCTTCCAAAAGGAGACAGAGTGGCTATCATCACCAATGCAGGTGGTGGAGGAGTGCTTACCGTAGACGCAATGGAAAAGGCAGGCCTGCAATTGGTTGAATTCGATGAAGAAACCACTGCAAAACTGCAGAAATGCGTAACCGATGAAGGAAGCGCCAAAAACCCTATCGACGTATTGGGAGATGCACCGGTAATCAGATACAAGGAATCACTGGAACTTGTATTGGGCTATGAGGACGTCGACAGCCTTATCGTAATGGTATGTCCTACCGCATCAGCCGACCCTGACGGAATCGCAGCCGCAATCATCGAAGAGAAAAAGAAATTCGACAAGCCAGTCATTGTCGTCAACATGGGCGGACCTACATTCGTGGATGCCAACGACGCATTGAGGGACAACGGCATTCCAACCTATGTATTCCCTGAAACCGCAGTCACCGCTCTTGAAGCTATGGTCAAGTTCGCTAAACTTGAAGAAAGAGAATACGACGATGTAATCGACAACATCGACGATGTGGACAAGGATGCCGTAAAGGCAATATTCGACAAGGTAAAAGCAGACGGCAGGGACACACTGCTCGGTAGCGAAGCATACGCAGTGGCTGAAGCATATGGAATTTCAGCAGCACCAATCAAATTGTCAACCAGCGCTGATGAAGCGGCTGAACTTGCTGAGGAAATGGAATTCCCAGTTGTTCTTAAAATCGCATCTGATAAGATATTGCACAAATCAGACATCGGCGGTGTAAAGGTGGGAATCACTTCAGCCGAAGAGGCAAAGGCAACCTATGAGGAAATCATCAAAAACGCCAACAAGGCTCACCCTGACATCGTTCCAGACGGCGTTGAAGTGCAAAAAATGATGGATTCAGGCGAAGAGGTCATTGTAGGTATGATACGCGACAAGCAATTCGGCCCAATGATTGCATTCGGTATGGGTGGAATCTACGTCAACCTCATTGAGGACGTGTCATTCAACCTCGCAAAAGGAATGAGCTCCCAGGAAATCGAAGATCAGATTGCATCAACCAAAGTGTCCAAACTGCTTGAAGGATACCGTGGAGAAGCTCCTTGCGACGTTGAAGAGGTCAAAGAGGCCATTAAAAGGGTAGCCAGATTAACTTTAGACTTCCCTGAAATATCCGAGCTTGACATCAATCCAATCTTTGTTTACGAAGAAGGATCATCAGCTCTTGATATCAAAATCAAATTATAATTTCTCACACGAGAAATTAACTCTTTTTTTCTTTTTATTTCATCCACAGTGATTGTAATGTATGGCGAAATCGATTTGGAAACCTACACTGTTGCCATCATAAGATTGAATACGGCTTTTGGCAAACTTGAAGACTTAAAAACCGATGAGGCGAGAGAACTGCTTGGCGAAAGCTGCAGGGACCTTCAAAAGATATACTCTGAAATTGTCGACGACCTGAATCAGGAAGAGGTCAATCTTAATGAATATTACCTCTTTTTTCAAAACGGGAAACAGACTTTTCCCCAATATATCGAAGCGCTTGGAAGCATTGAAGATGATGAACTTCAGGAAACTGTCAATCAGCTATTGAATGTGTTTACAAACCTCAATAAGATTGCCGACGGGTTTAAGGGAGATAATTTGAATGGAATATGATTTATCAAAACTTGGAATCGAAAAAGACCTTCACTACGAATGCATCACAACAACCTTAAGCAAAAACGGTATCAGGAATGCGGAAGCATTCTCATTGGTCTATCTGGGCAAAGGCAATGTCCACTGCCAAATCTTTGAGGGGTCAAAGACACTGAAAAACATCCTCGACACCAAAGAATATGCAGTCAACATCACACAGGACCCCCTGGTTTTCACCTATGCCACACTGGATTGCCTGGGCGATGAGTATTATGCTGAAGATGACGGCATGGCCATCATTAAGGACACTCCATCCTACATTATCGTTGACGTTGAAGACATTGAGGTCAAAACTCCCGAAGACATCCCTATAAAAAGCGACAATAATATCTACCTCATCTACGGAAAAATCAGAAAAGTGGTCATAAACGATGAAAGCGTCAAGGCATACAACCGTGGAATGAGTGGGCTTATCGAAGGGCTTGTGAACCTTTCAAGATACAAGATTGTTGATGACGCCAAAAGACAGGAGTATATGGCGAAACTTATTGAAAATCAGCGCATCATCGAAAAGGTTTCAGATAAAAAAACAAAAAATGCAATGGCCAAGCTAATGGCCGAATACGAAAAAAATTAGAAAAAAGCATAGTTGAGTCAACTATGCTTCCCAGTAAAGGTCTTCATGGGAAACTGTTTGGTTTAAGATTCCCAAATCAACTTCCATCTGTTGGAAGGTGTCCACACTTGCTTTGTAGCTGTCATCCAAGCCATAAATGAATGGGAAGCTTTCTAATGATTTGGCTTCTGCATCTTCATTAGCAACGATGTCTTTAGGCAAGAGTTTAACTACTTCTGAGGTTTTACCGTCCTTGATGTTTTTGTTGATGAATGTGGTTGCTTCCTTGTGGATTGCAATTATGTCCTTGGTAGTGTTTTCGTTGTTCTTAATGAAGTCATCAGATGCAACTACAACACAACATGGGTGTTTAGGCATGATTTCGGATGAATCAACCAATTCAGTGATGTTGTCGTCAGCCACTCCAAGACTTACGTAAGGCTGGAATGTGATTGCTGCAGGAAGGTTGCCGGTTTTCAATGCATCATTGATGGATGGAACTTTCATTGCAGATTCGTTGATATCATTCAAAGACATTCCGTTTGTTTTCAAGTATGCTGAAAGCAATACATGCTGAATGGAAGCTTCACCAGGAGTTGCAACGGTTTTGCCTGCCAAATCCTTTGCAGTGGCAATATTAGAATCTTTAGTTACAATAAGTCCGCTACCCTCAATCTGAGCAGCAGAAATAACCTTTACAGGAACACCAGAAGAAACTGAGGACAATACGGGTGCGATTCCCACATAACCTACATCAACATCTCCACTGGCCATAGCAGTCATCAAGTCTCCGCCGTTGTTAAATTGAACAAGCTCGGTGTTGATTCCCTTATTCTTATATAAACCTTGTGCGTCTGCTACAAACAATGCAGCATCGTGGTCTGAAGGCAGATAGCCTATCTTTACGGTGTTGCCGGAGTCTCCGCCTAAAAAGTCGAAGAGACCTGCGCTGGCTGATCCCATTACGAGGAATACGGCAAGCGCCAACACTAAAACAAATGTAATTTTCTTATTCATAATTTTTCACCGTTAATTAATTTAAATTAATTACAATTATTAATATTACAAGTAGACTATAAATATATTACTTATTACCTTGATTAACAATTGTTATATTTGAATCCCCAATTGACTATTATATCCGATAGTATTTAAATGTTGTCTAATATTCATCCGCAACATCACATGGCTTTACCCAATCCCCGCCATTCACAAGAGTTTCGATTGCATCTATGATGCAATGGGGATTCCATCCGACCACCGCATCAGACTTTTCCTCCAGCTGCCTCAAAATCAGTTCCATACCGTAGGAGCGAACCAGAAGCAAGGGAACATTAAATTCCTTTGACTTGTCAATCAATTCATCAAAGAGCTCCTTGTTATAATGGTAAAGACCGAACAGCAATATGGTCACGTCAATTTCCTCAAACAGCCCATCGGTCAGGTCATTATCCAGGGTGTTGTATTCAACATATGAAAAGTCCTCCTGGCTGTCTATACGTTCCTTATAGAAATCATACTGGTTTATCGGGTCGTGCTCCCCCTTGGTTATGAGAAGGGTGTAGACCCTATTTTCATGAATTTCATCCGACACCTGATCACCTGCAATAAAATAGCACTACCCACCATAAATAATCTGGACTATCTGGATTTCATCGCCGTCATCAATTACACTTTCCTCTATTGCAATCTCTCCGTTTTGCTTTACGACATTCGTTTGAGATGACAGTTCCAATTCGCTTAACAAATCATTTATCGTATAATTCTCTTCCAGTTGCCTTGTCTCATCAATATCCTTGAACTTCAATTTGTATTCCATCTTATCACATCAAATGATTATTCATTAACTTAACAATTGTTATATTCTAATCCATTGAATTAATTTAATGCTTTTGAATATTTAAAGGTTGTGCAAAAAAAGAATATTGGGAAGTTGATTATTCAGCTTCCCAGAAAATCTTATCTTCAGAAATAGGCTTTTTCAAAACGCCCAAATCGACTTCCAGTTGCATGAAATCCATAACGTCCTTTTTATAGGTATCGTTCAAACCAGATATGAACGGGAAGCTTGACATTGACATCTTTTCGACCTCAACATCACTGACTATGTCTTTAGGCAACATTCCTGCGGCATCATCAGTGTTTTTGTTGATGAAATCTGTTGAATTTTCATGAATTTCCAATATCTTTTTAGTCTCATCCGGATGGTCGGCTATGAACTTGTCTGAAGCAGCCACCACACAGCATGGATGGTTCGGCAGAATGTCCTGGGAACCCGCCAATACTGTAGCACCATTCTTTTCGGCAATTGACACATATGGCTCAAAAGTGATTGCGCCGTCAATCTTGCCTGTCTTGAGGGCATCATTCATTGAAGGAACTTTCATGGCCGAAACCTTCAGGTCATTGATGTCCATTCCGTTCTGGCTGAGATAGTATTTAAGAAGCATGTGCTGGATTGATGCCTCGCCCGGTGTGGCAATCTTTTTTCCCGCCAAATCAGACACCGAAGCGATTCCCGAATCCTTGGAAACAACTATTCCTGATCCTTCCGTCTGCGCTGCGGATATCACCTTGACCGGAACCCCCTTGGCTATTGAAGACAATACCGGAGTGATTCCGACATATCCGACATCAACATCCCCACTGGCCATGGCGGTCATCAGGTCTCCGCCGTTGTTGAACTGGACCAGCTTTGTTTTGATTCCATTTTCTGCGTATTTTCCTTGTGCATCTGCAATGAACAGTGCCGCATCGTGGTCTGACGGAAGGTAACCAATGGTCACTTCATCACCGCCCCCTCCAAAAATGAGGAATGCACCAACGGCAACGATTGCCACTGCAATAACAACTGCGATAATCTTATTATCCATTAAATCACCAATATTAATTATATCCAAAAAATTATTTAAGGTTTTGATTATGGCGGCGGAAAAGATAGACCAGTGCATGAGGCCTCACGGCGAAGAGGGCGTTGAAACGATTAAAAGGATGAACGAAAACCACAAGGAGATTTCAGAATTTGCATTCGGATGCATTGAATTTGCAGGCGATGCCAGAATCCTTGATATCTGCTGTGGAGGAGGAGTCAACATCGAGAAGTTTCTGAAACTGACCTCGGGAGATGTGGACGGGCTTGACTATTCCGAAGTTTCGGTTGCAGAAACGGTTAAAAGAAACGGGTCCTCGGGAAGATGCAGGGTCTATCATGAGGATGTGTGCGACATGCCGATTGATGATGAAAGCTACGATTTGGTCACAGCCTTTGAGACCATATATTTCTGGCCGGAGATTCGCAAGACCTTCAAGGAGGTTTCAAGGATTGTCAGGCCTGGCGGGCAGTTCATGATTGGGCAGGGAACCGACGGCAACCATCCGGATGATGAAAAATGGCTGGCCACAGTTGAGGGGATGAGGGTTTATACGGCTGGCGAATTGGAGGAGTATTTGCTTGATGCCGGTTTTGCTAGTGTAAAAAGTTATGTCAAGGAAAATGACTATATTATGGTGGTTATTGCTCAAAAATAAGTTAAAAAAATGTAAATTAAATCAAATATTTCATTATTTTAAATTACATGATCCAAGACATTAAAATAAAGTAAATATTGATTTTGAGGCGTTATGCACTAATAATTACTAATAAACTACAAAATTGACTTTATTTTGTAATTTAAATAGAAAAATATAAATAAAATTGAAAATACTATCATATAACATGAATTCCGAATATATTAAGAAAAATTACAAATTTGAAATTCTCAATGAAAAACACGATTTATCAAAATTTGAATGTGATTCACAGGATTTAAGTGATTTTTTAAAAAATCATGCTCTTAAGCAACAGAAAATGAATTTAAGTTTAACACAATTAGTTATTTGTGATAAACATATCATTGGTTTTGTATCTATACTAACAGACACAATTAAATTAAACATAATTAAAAATCAACAAATAAAAAATGAAATTTCAAAAGAACTGAATATAAGTGCTAATAATGAAATTCCTGCGATAAAAATTGGAAGATTTGCGATTGATAAAAAGTATGCTGGAAATGGTGTAGGATCTCATGTATTTAGAAATGTCTTACTTAGCATTCTTAATTTATCAAAAACAAAAGTTGGATTGAGATTTGTTACCGTGGACGCATATGCAATAGCCTTTTCATTCTATGTTGATAAAAACAACTTTAGTTATCGTAAAAGTGATGTGAAATATGTAAAAAAATTGGAAGACATTATTAATAAAGATCCAGAAAGACAATTTGTTCTTCATTTGGATTTAAAAGATATTCAATTATCCAAAGAAGAACTAGAAGAACTTAAAAAATCTATTTAAAACAATACTGTTCTTTGTTGCCTTATCTTTTTTGCGAATTCCTTGTCCTTTTCAGTAGGTGGTTCTTGCATTTTTTTTAAGATTGCATTTGCATCATCACCCTCAAAAACTGGAGTTTTGGAAATAGGTTTAGCCATTAAAATCACCTCTTTTAATAATCAATTAACAGTATATCATTCATTAGTTAAATATTTGATGTTTTAAATGGCATCATTATTGTTAAAGCCCGACAACTTAACAAGATTAACCAAATTTCATGAAATTAAAGAAATAGTACATATTTACTAATTAAGAATTACTTATGCAATTTAACCTCATATTCGGCAAATCTTTAACACTTTAATTCCACCAACATAAGATTTAAATATCTATTTATACTATATTAATTTAAGAAAAAAATAACTATCGTTATATTTTTCTGACAAGCAAAAATTGTATAAAATCTCAATGTCTAAAATATTAATGAGACAAACCACGGGGATAAAATGACATTAGAAGACAAAATCAGCATCGTTAAAGACATCCTAAGGGATAGAAAAGTAGCTATCGGATTTTCCGGCGGTGCAGATTCGACCTTAATCGCATATCTGTCTTGTGAAGTTGCAAAAGACACCCTGGCCGTTACAGTCGACAACCATCTGCTTCCCAGAGGATTTATCGAAAATGCCAAAAAAGCCTGCGAAGGCTTTGGGATAATGCATGAGGTAGTCGACATCGACTTTTATAAAAGCGAAGAATTCCTTAAAAACTCGCCTGAAAGATGCTTTTCCTGCCGCGAGGTGATGTATTCGGCAATCGAGAGGGTAGCCCATGAAAATGGCTTTGACTTCATCTGCGACGGCAACAACATCAGCGACCTGGTGGCTGACAGGCCGGGAATTCTGGTTACCTATGAAAAGGGATTCAATACACCCTTCATCGAAGCCAAGCTGACGTCAGCCGACATCCATGAGTATCTCGATAAAAAGGCCGTCGCCTATTCAAGGTCAACCACATGCCTTGCAACAAGAATCCCCACCAACACTCCAACGACAAAAGAAAAGATTGACAGAATCGGCCTTTGTGAAGACCACATCCTTGACAATACCGAGTGTGAAATAGTGAAAGTCAGGGATTTTGGAGAAACTGGTATTGTTGAAGTGGACAAGATTGATGAAATTTTATCTGAAGATAAATTTAAACAAATCAACGATGCATTAAAAGCACAAGGATTTAAAAAAGTATGCTTAAATTTATCGCCAATTGATGATAACGAGCACATCACAATCGACTATGAGGAGGGTTCATTTTCATACAGCCTCCCTTTCGCGATAGACATCGAATCCACAAAAGACCAAATGGAAAACATAATCTCATATGACGAAGAAAAGATTAAACTATACAATATAACAATTCATGATGATGGTCTGATTGAGGGCCATGATTTTGAAGATTATGATAAAGCACTTGACTGCTTTATGGATACACTGCAAAAGATAAGAAGAAAGATTTAGGTGAAATACATGCCGACAAGATACATTGGAGACGGATACTGGGAAATAGCTTCCCGCCAAA
>CACYBU010000239.1 GCA_902772665.1 uncultured Methanobrevibacter sp.
AATAACCAACATAAAAGGTTTAGGCAAAGAAATTGCACAATTCGCCAAAGGAATTATACTAATGCTATGTGACAAATTCGTGAAAAACGAATCCCTAAACAAAAGTATCACAAACATAGTAGGTGGAAATATGAAAGTAGTAGAAGAATACGCACAAAGAAAAGTCGATGAAAAAGTCAATGAAAGAAATGAAGTTTTAATACACAAATTAAAACAAGAAGGTTATGGCATGAAAGACATCGCAAGACTTGCTGATGTCAGTTTAGATTTTGTTGAAAAAACATTATCTAAATAACCTTTTACCTAACAAATTCACACTTTACATTGTTTAATCAAAACAAGTATCCATGATAAGTCTGATTTGTTTATGAAAGACAATGTAGAATCAATATGAGATTCAACAATCACAACAGTTTAAGCAAAGAAATTGCACAGTTCAACAAAGGAATTGTACTAATGCTATGTGACAAATTCGTGAAAAACGAATCCCTAAACAAAAGTATCACAAACATAATAGGTGGAAATATGAAAGTAGTAGAAGATTACGTGCAAAAAAAGATAATGATAGAAATAAAGTTTAAATCATTCATTAAAAGAAGAACGACATTGTATAAATGATACTGTCCAGTTTGTCCATGCCAGTTTAGATTTTGTTGAAAAAACTTAAACTACAATCCCCCAATTACTTTTTTCGTAAGTTTTATATTTTTTAACACCATAACTTATAGTATGAAAATTTTTTTGAGGTTTGAATAAATATGGCTCTTCTTAATTTAATAGAAATGGAAAGACGTTCAAAAGAGTTCATAAACGACTATAAAGATGTTAATGAAGAACATAGTTACGCTCAACAATTCTGGAGAGATTTTTTAAACATATTTGGTGTCCATTGGAAAGATGTTGTTGTTTATGAACATAGAGTTGAAAAAATTAACGGGAACACTGGACATATTGATTGTTTTTGGGAAGGAAAATTACTAATAGAACACAAATCTAAAGGTAAAAATTTAGATAAAGCATACCAGCAAGCATTCAATTACTTCACCAACTTATCTGCTAGTGAAAAACCACGTTACATAATAGTATCAGATTTTGAAAGAATACGATTAATAGATTTATATACTGGTAGAAGAACTGAAATATACCTTGAAGAGTTAACCAGTAACCTACAACTTTTTAGTTTCATATATGAACCTGAGAAAAAGAAACACCTCCCTCAAAAAGAATTGGATATAAAAGCTTCTGAATTAATGGGTAAATTATATGAATCACTTGAAAATGATGGTTATACTGGTTATGATTTAGAATTATTATTAGTAAGATTACTATTTTGTGTTTATGCAGAAGATACTGGAATATTTAAACCCTTCCAATTCAATGATTTCTTATTTGAGGAAAATGATATTGCTAAAATAGGTACTAATTTACAGATGCTTTTCAGAGTTTTAAATATTCCTGAAGATAAAAGGCAGAAAAGTTTGCCTGATGAATTATTAAGTTTTCCTTATGTGAATGGTAAATTATTTGAGAAACCTATTATGCCTCCGATGTTTAATGGTGCGATGGTTAATGATTTGAAAAATATTTGTAATTTTGATTGGAGTAAAATATCCCCTGCTATTTTTGGTTCTTTATTTCAATCTATTATGGATGAAGAACTTCGCAGCGACTTAGGTGCTCATTACACTAGTGAAGAAAATATTTTAAAAATTGTTAATTCATTATTCATGAATGATCTATGGGAAGAATTCTACCAAGCCAAAGGTGTAGTTTGGAAACTGGAGGCTTTATGGGATAAGATAGGTAGATTAGAATTTATGGATCCTGCTTGTGGTTGTGGAAATTTCCTCATTGTCGCATACAAAGAGTTGAGATTATTAGAATTTGAAATTTTATCTATGCTTTTAGAAGGGGATGATAAGCAGATTCGTTTTGCTTCAAGTGATTTATCAAAGATAAAACTTAATCATTTCTATGGTATTGAGATAGAAGAGTTCCCTTCATTAATTGCTAAAGTTTCGATGTGGCTAGTTCAACACCAATTAGATTTAAAATATGAAACATTAGATATTCATGAAGTTAATTTACCTTTAAAATCATCAGCTAATATTCATCAGGGAAATGCTTTAAAAATGGATTGGAGAGATATAGTAGAACCAAGTAATAATTTATTCATATTAGGAAATCCTCCTTTTGCAGGTAAAAAAGATCAAACTAAAACTCAAAAGGAAGATATGAACTTTATTTTTAAAGGATTTAAAAAAATAGGCACATTGGATTATGTGACTGCATGGTATAAAAAAGCAAGTGAATATATTCAAGGAACAAATATTGAAGTTGGTTTTGTATCTACTAATAGTATCTGTCAAGGTGAACAGGTAGAAGTATTGTGGAAGAAATTAAAAAAAGATTATGGGATAATATTTAATTTTGCTCACCAATCATTTAAATGGAGTAATGAATCTAAAAAGAATGCAAAAGTCATAGTTATAATAATTGGATTTAGTTGTAAAGAAAGAGATGAAAAATTCTTATTCAAATATCCTCATAATTCAAATACTCCCCAAATGAATAAGGTGAAAATAATTAATAGTTATTTACTGGATTCTGATGAAATCTATATTTCATCTAAAACAAAACCTATATGTGATGTTCCAGAAATACAATTAGGAAATATGCCTATTGATGGAGGTAATTTAATATTAAATGAAAAAGAAAAGAAAATTTTGATAGATAAATATCCTGTTTTATCCAAATACATTAAGAATTATATTGGTGGTGATGAATTTATAAAAAATACTCCACGTTATTGCCTTTGGTTAAAATCTGAAACAGCTTTAATAGAATTAAAAAATATTCCTGAAATTTCTAAAAGAATAAATAATGTTAAAGAATTTAGATTAGCCAGTACTCGTAAACAAACTAGAGATGCAAGTGAAATCCCATCATTATTTGCAGAAATCAGACAACCTGAACATAATATAATCGTGATTCCATTAAATACTTCTTCGAATAGAGAATATGTGCCTATGGGCGTTTTGAGTAATGATATTATTATTAGTAATTTAATTTCTTTTGTTAATTCAGATGATTTATATATTTTAGGCGTGTTAACTTCTAAGATGCATATGGTTTGGTTAAATATTGTAGGAGGTAAATTGGGCAATCAATATAGATATTCAAATAGAATAGTGTATAATAATTTCCCATTCCCAAAGGATATTTCTGAAAAAGATAAAGAAGATGTTGAACGTGATGTGAGGAATATACTTGATATTAGGCACCAATTTATGGATATTTCTCTTTTTGATTTATACGATTCTATGAGTATGCCTCCAGTATTAAAAAAAGCTCATAAAAAATTAGATAAAACTATTGATAAACTATATAGGAAAAAATCATTTGTAGATGATTATGATCGTATTAAGTTTTTGTTTGATTTGTATTTGGAGTATACTCTATGAAAAAATTATTGCATACAATAGTGTTTTTTGTTAAGTTTTTCTAATTTGATGAAAAATTACAATATTGATAGAAACTCATAGCAGATAAATTGTATGTTCCTATAAAAAGTTCTTTTCACGATTTTCATACATAACTTTTAAAATATTAAATAAACAATTAATCAAAACAACATCCCCCATAGAAAAACATCAAATAATTAAAGGAATTTTTAATTAAATTAAATGAAAATCACTTAACCCCACACTCAGACCAATGCAAAATTTCATGTGCATAACCAACATGAAAAAATCCGATGAAATTTTACTGATTCCAAAAGTAATATTTCATAAAAATTTTAAAAAAATGTCAAAAAATCCAAAATAAACAAACCTTTAAATGTAAAAAAATACCAATATTATTATACTGAAAATCATGAACCCTTTTTTTTATAATTAATTTAACATGATTTTTCACAAAAAGGAGGAATATAAATTTATGAAATTTAAAAACTCTTATATCTTATTAATAGCAATTGCAATATTCCTATTAGTAAGTATCGGATCTGTTTGTGCTAGCAACAATGTCACAGACAACGACAGCATAGCTAGTGCTGATGCAGAGGTTGACCTTGTTGATGGAGATATCCTTAGCAATGCAACACAAGAAAAGATAACAACTAACATTACTGCTAAAAGCGAGAAAGGAAAATTCTCATATGATGAAGAAAAAAATATCACAGTAGCTGTTAATGATAATGAATCACATGCGATTTCCAATATTGATAAAAACAATTTAACAGTACTTGAAGGAAATCAAAGTATAAATTTCAAATATAACAATTCAATAATCACTATACTTGACAAATTAAGCGTTGGAAATCATTCATTAACAATAAATTATTTGGGAAATGACGCCTACACCAATTCATCAGTGCCATTATTGCTTAAAGTATATGGAAATTACACTATTGAAACTGATGACACTGTTTATAGTGACTGTAAGAATCTTATAATTCCTGTAAAAATATCTGACGGTGTAGAATACATTAAATTAAATGAAACAAAATTAAAAGTAACATATATTAATGAAATCGGAGAAGTAACTGAATTATCGTTTTCCTCTTATGGAAATGACAGAATCATATGTAACGTAGAGGACATTTTGAAATTTGTCCAGGCAGGCATAACCTTAAACTATAGTGATGCGGCCGAATCAAGAAGCTTAAGAGTATTATTAAACACTACTGTAAACGTGACTGCTAAAAGTGAATACCTCAGTGACGAAGATAAAACCATGGAAGTTAAAGTATTTGACGGTCAGGGAAATGTATTAAACGTTGCCAAAACTGACCTTGCGGTTATTGAAAACGGAAAAGAACTTGAATTCACATACGACAGTTCCATCATTGCCATCCCTAGTATTAGCGGAGGAGTACATACTATAATTGTCGCATATAAAGGTAATGAAACCTATGCTTTATCAAACAAAACAGTCACATTAACAGTTGATGGGATTAACGTGACTTCCAGCATTGACATTAACTCAACTAAAGAAGGAATAGTTAAAATAAACATCATAGGAGGTAATGGAACAACCATTATCAAAAAAGAGGATTTAACTCTTAGTGTTACATGCAACGACAACAACAAAACCAGGACAATTGATATTACCTCATACCGAGTTGAAAACGGAATTTTATACTTCACATTAAAGGACGGTAATTTCACAAAGGCAACCCTAAACATCAAATACAATAAAACTGAAGCAAACGTAACCCTTAACAGAATCTACAACATCAACATTATTCCAATCAATACAGTTGCGGATTATCAGGGTGACGACTTCACATTCCAGATTGTTGATATTGATGACAACAATGCACCAGTAATAAATAAAACCATTGAAATGACTGCTAAAAACAGTACAGGAACCGCCATTGTATTTACTACCATAAGTCCTGAGGGAGGATACAGTATGGGACCTACCCTTAAAGTGGTCACCAATGCAAGCGGTATAGTGGTTCTTGAAAACAAAAACTTCTACCCAGGATATGTATTCAGCAGCCTATTATATCCACCTGCAGACACCTACACATTCTCAATTAAAGGTTCAGATCAGTTAAAAGGTTCCAATACAACCAACATTACAATCAACAAGGTTAATGTAACTATTACTCTTGAAAAATTCGAGGAATATTATGGTACAAGCAAAAAAGTAACAATTGTAGTTACCAATCCAAAAAGTGGAAAACCACTGTCCGGAGTAAACATTGTACTCAGTATCAGCGATCTTAGTTTATCAAATGCAAATCAGCAAACCAATGAAAACGGTACAATCTATCTTAGTGTGGAAAATGTACCCACAGGAACTTATACAATAGGATATGCAACAAACACAACCAGTTTAA
Source organism: uncultured Methanobrevibacter sp. (assembly GCA_902772665.1). GTDB lineage: Archaea > Methanobacteriota > Methanobacteria > Methanobacteriales > Methanobacteriaceae > Methanocatella. The sequence goes on from CACYBU010000239.1 coordinate 5,852, forward strand.
ATAATTACACTGGTTCAGGAACATTTACCATTAAAAAGATTCCGGTTAAAATCACAGCCAAAAACGTCAAAATATATTACAATACAGGAAATACCTACACAATCAAAGTAACAAAAAGTGGTAAAGCTGTAAAAGGAATGTATGTTGTTGTCAGAATATACCATACTTCTAAAAAATATCAGAATTATATGTTCCAGACAACTAAAAAAGGTAAAATAACCTTCAAAGCATCCCTTGCAGCAGGTTCACACAAAATCATTATCACAAGTGTAGACACCAGATACTCCACAAAACAGATTACTAAAAAAATCACAGTTAAAAAGGCAAAAGGAAAACTCACCGCCAAAAAGGTAACTGCCTATTACAAAAGTGGTAAATATTTAACTGTTAAATTAACCAATACTAAAAAGAAAAAACCGATATATGATGCAAAAGTGAAGATTAACAATTACAATTACAGAACCGATATGAACGGTAAAATTAAATTGTCATTTGGTTCACTGAAACCTGGAAAATACCAGATTGTTGTATCTCCGGGAGAATCAAAAAATTACACTGCAAAAAAGATTACAACCCAGATTGTAATTAAAAAGACTACAGCAAAATTAATTCCTAAAAAATTAACCGCAAAGAAAGGGGCTAAAAAATACTTTAAGGTCACAGTTAAAAACAAAAAAACTAAAAAAGCAGTTCAAAAAGTTAAAATTAAAATTAAAGTATATACAGGTAAAAAAGCAAAATCTTACAGTGTTAAAACCAGTACCAAAGGTATTGCAAAGTTGAATACTGCTAAACTTAAAGCCGGAAAACACAAAGTTGTAGTTGCATCAGCAGACAAGTACTGTACTGCTAAAAAGGCAAAATCAAATATTATAATTAAAAAATAAGAGAAAAACTTTTTTCTCTTAAAACTTTTCTTTTTTTAAAAAATCTTATTTTCGTTTATATTTCGCATAAAAACCATCAGTATCAGCGTATATTGTATAAAAACCATATTTTTCGGCTTTTTTTATGGATGATTTAATGTACTGTCTTCCCCATGAAGTGATAGCCTTTGCACAGTCAAATGAGTACCATCTGAATCTTGGAAACCCATAAATCCCATACATTGTATTTGCAAGACGCTTGATGGCCTGCTGCTGTACATCAAGGGCAATTCTTTCCTGAGGATTGGTGGATGCTTTCATTTCACGTTTGATTCTGAACCTTTCCTGAAGAATCTTATCAATAACCGATGGAATGAATCCCTGAGGTGATTTTTTAAATTTGATTCCGTGTTCTGGTGATATGTTGTAGTCATCTTCATTTTCAACCTCTCCCAAAGTCATGACGTCGGGAGAAATATTTTTTGAAATGATTATACTTGGGTACAGGCTTCTGAAATCGAACTGAACCAGGTTTTCATGCAGTCCCTTTTCCGGTTCCTTTACATATCCACCCTCATTGTCTTCGGCAGATGCCCGATCTGCAAAGTTTGAACCCTGTTTGTTCGGCACCACTTCACCATCAAAATATGCCTGCTTTACCAGAAACCATTCTGCCTGCTGGCCGGTTGCCATACGTGAGACGTCAAAAAGGGGCTGGCCTATGATACGTGTAAGTTCCAGGTTAAGCGGCAAGGTCTGTTCTGCAATTTTAAGGGTTGATACCACGTCATCCAGGGAATAATCAAAGAGTCTGTCAAGTTCTTCACCTTCGTTGTCCCAGAACTGCCAGATGCGGTCTCCGGCAACGTCAATTTTTTCCTCACCGAATAGCTCATAGTAAACCCGCTCGAGAGTATACCTGTCAAGGGTCATGTATCTTCTCATGACAAGGTATAAATCAACATGAATAAGTCCCTTGAATGATGCTGCATTGGCATATCCTCTTCTGATAAATTTAACATCGGAGCCATCCATACCAATATCCAAATCAATGCCCAGTATCCTCGCCCTGTCCTTAAGGTAAGGGAAATCAAAATTATCAGAGTTATATCCCACAATGATATCCACATTATTGTCCTTAATGAGATTTACAAACATCTCAATCATTTCCTTTTCACTTGAAACCTGATTGACAAAATCCCCCCCAGAATTTGTCTTCGTGGATATTACCTGACTTATTCCGAAGTTTGATGCAACACCTATCATGATTATTTCATCTTCAGCCGAATCGGGCATTCCGTTAGGATTATAAACTTCCAAATCAAAACTCAGTATCCTGAAATCCTGAGGGTATTCCCCTACTCTTTCAAGTCTTTCGGTTAATCGGATTATCTCAATATCCTGTTTTGTAGAATCAAGATCCATGAATGTTTCAAGTTCTTCACCAATGGCAACGACTTCAGTCATCGGAATGACATCACGGTCCATTAGGTATCTCCGGTAAAATGGTATGTCGAATTCCCTTATCTGAACTACATTTTCCAGATCCCTCAGACTGTCACGGCTTTTGGCAAGCTGCTGGGGATGGGTGAATGTTACTCTGATGAATTCTGATTCTATCTGGAAATCCTTTAAAATTACTTTTTCAACGTCAACCACATCCAGATTCTCGCGGATTTCAGTTATGCATTCATCAACATCATCTGCCACCACATAGAGATAGGGTCTGAATGTGTCATCTATCAGGATGATATTTCTATCCCCGTCTTTTGAAAATAGTCTTATCACCGGTTTATCTTCATATGTAACATAGTCTATGTCTAAAATCACAACATTCTTTTTCACACTGAATCGTCTCCTGTAAGGTATTGCTTTCTGTAGTTATCAAGAACTGTGTAGGTGATTCCCAAAATTAATGGTCCAATGACAAATCCCACAATTCCATAGACCAGAGGGCCTGAAAGAAATCCTATTAATAATATTAACGGGTGGATATCAGCATAATGGCTTGAAAGTGCAGGTCTAATATACATGTCGATTGTGCTGAGGAAAAATCCGAAAATCAAAACGACCGCCGCACGAGGATAGTTTCCAGACATTATATCCATGAAAAACAGTATCCAGTAAATTGGCCACGGCCCGAATACGGGAATCAGCTGCAGGATACCGGTTATAACTCCCAGAAATATTCCGTAGGGATATCCGAGAAGTGTGTATCCGACTGCTGCAAATATTCCTATTATTACTGATGTGAGAAAGTGTCCGTAGAATATGCTTCTCAGCACATCCTTTACTGATTCAACGGTGGTGTTGAAAAAGTCCTTTGAGTCATCGGGAACGAATGACCTTATAAATTCAATGCATTTGTCTCCGTCACGGGAAAAGTAGAACACTGAACATACCAGAATGAATAGATCCAGTGTAACGTTCATGAGCCTGCTGAGGAACTTGACAAGGTAGTTAAGGACGTATCTTCCGACTTCATGAAGGGAAGAGTTTATTGATGAGGATATTGAATTAATATCAAAATCAAATGGCAAGTATGCAGTCACTGCGTTCAGTGCGGAACTGATGTCCGTGTATGTGTTTGAGGCAAGAATACCTGAAATAAGTCCTGATAGTTCTATAGAAATGTAGGCTATAAGCAGAATTATAGGTATCAGAATCACTATCATTGCAAGCAGAATGGATAATGATTTGAATTTAACTCCTGACTGGATTTTCAATGCCACATGCCTTACACCGTATGCCAGTATCGCTCCCAGAACCACCATGTTTAAAACTGGGAAAATAAACATTAATGAAATTATCAATAGAAATATTATCAGGAGTGTCGGTGGAGTGAGATATCTTCCAATGTCCATTGTCATATTTTTAACCTCACTAGTATTTTACTCCACTGGCGTTTCTTCTGTATTGGGCGAATTCAGTAATCTGATTTATTTTATCGTTTTCAAAAACCGGGCCCTCTACACATATCCTCCATCCTTCACTGTCAACACAACACTGACCGCACACTCCAAGTGCACATTTCATATATCTTTCAAGAGAATACTGGGCAGGTATTCCTGCATCTTCAAGAATTTCAAAGATTCCCTTCATCATTATCTCAGGACCGCAAACAAAAGCATAATCATAAGAGGATGTTTCAAGCAAATCACGTAGACAGTCGGTTGCAAAGCCTTTAAATCCGAAACTTCCATCATCGGTGCACGGATGAACGTCCACACCAAGTTTATCCAAAGAATCAGCAAAAAGCAATTCATCCTTTGTTTGAGCTGCTGAAATGACAGTTACATTATTGTCACTTGCCAGATGACTTGAAACTGCATTTATTGGTGCCATGCCCACACCTCCTCCGACTGCGATGATTTTTTTACCTTTAAAAGAGACATCAAATCCTGTGCCGTAGCTTCCTCTAACACCTATTTTATCACCAGTGTTTAACTCATGCAACTGAGAGGTAAACTCTCCGATATTTTTAACAGTTATTGCCAGTTCATTGTCATTGATCTGTGATATGGACATCGGTTTTTCATTATTGAAGTTCCAGACCATCACAAACTCTCCGGGAGAAGGTTTTCCCAGTGTCTTGAAATCCCAGTCAAATCTGAAAGTCCGGATAGTCGGTGTTTCATCAACAATCTCTTTTATTTCAACAATTTTAGGTTCCCTAATCATGTGCAATCCCCACCATTTCGTCAATAGAATCATAACCCTTTTCAATCATGAATTTCTCAAGATCCTGATTGATTTTACTGAAAACTTCAACTCCTTCATCCATTATTGCAGTTCCGATTTGAACCGCACGGGCACCGGCGAATATGAATTCAACAACGTCTTCAAATGAATAGATGCCCCCGACACCAATCAGTGGAATGTCAACGGCTTCAAAAACAGAATAAACATTGCTTACTGCAATCGGCTTTATTGCCTTTCCACTCATTCCTCCGAATCTGTTGGAGAGAACAGGTTTTGCAACGTCAATATTGATTTTCATTCCAGGACCCAATGTATTAATCAGGGACAATGCGTCAGCACCGGCATCTTCACAGGTTACTGCAATTTCACAAATATCCGTTACGTTTGGAGTTAATTTGGCGATGATTGGAACATCGGAAGCGTCCTTTGCAGCTGAAACGATAGTATGGGACAGATCACAGCTCTGACCGATGGAAGCTCCGTAACCGTCCATTGCATGAGGGCAGGAAATGTTAAGCTCAATCATGTCAACAAGACCCTGAACTTCCCCTACAAGTGCTGCGAATTCATCAGGAGTCGCCCCGTAAATTGAAGCGATTACAACATTGCCCCTGCGATTGATTTTCGCCAATTCCTCTTTAAAGTTCCAAACACCAGGATTTGAAAGCCCAATAGCATTAATAATCCCCCCATCAACTGCAACAGTTGTGGGATTCACATAACCTGGATGAGGATTGAGAGAAAATGATTTTGACACAACTCCCGCCGCACCAGATTTTAAAATCCAGTTCATTGATGAAGCGTTACTGCCCATAATTCCGGCAGCCAGCATCAATGGATTTCGAAATTCCACTTCGCAAATATCTGTAGTCAACATAATATCACAAAAAAATATAGTCTAAAATAAAATATTTATAGTTAAAATTTTAATGTTTGTTATTAATTAAAATTTTGGAAAAATCCCCTGTTTTAATGATAAAAATTACAGATGGACTCCAACCCCCGAATTCTGGACTCCCACAAACCATCACTTTAATTAAAATTTCAATTAATTATTTAAAAAGTAAGATTAAAACTTTTCATTATTTTAATAGTTATTTTAATAATTCGATGACATGACCCCTTTTCACAGAAAATGGACTCGAAATGGACTCTTGATTAAATCTATTTAAATCTAAAATAAATAATTAATAATTGCATATAATTATATAAATTAATATTATGAACTCCATATTGATTTTAAGTTATAAAAATCCAATATTTTCTAATTTAAATAACATTTATATGAGATGAAAATATAATATAATAATACAAATTGAAATTAAATGGTAAACTTATGAAAGTTGATGTTTTTATCAGCAGCAATTTGAAAGAGTTTAAAAAAGAAAGACAATTTCTAATGAACGGCATTAGAGATGACCCTACTTTTGATAATTACTTTGATGTTTATATTTATGAAGAAGACAGTGCAAAATCTAAGTCTACCGGAAAAGTATTTACTACACGTGTTGAACATTCGGACATACATAGGTTTGATTGGAAACAAATATGAATCAGAATATATTAACGGAATTTCTGCTACTGAATTTGAATTTGACAAATTCAATGCCAAAAATTCAAACTCCTATTTTTTTGTCAGAATGGATGAAACTGCTGATGAAAAATCAAAGAAATTTTTTAAAAAAATTAAGGATTCAAGACGATATAAAAGATTCACAACTAAAGAAGATTTGTTAGATTATGTTAAAATATCTTTAAGAGAATGCATGATTAAAAATTTGAAAACTAATGACTTTAACTCAACAATTATTGATGACTCAACATACAATGATGTAGATGAAGAAACGATGAAATTATTTAGAAAATTTCTTAAAAATAAAACAATTGAAGATTTATTTTCTAAAAGAAGTCATGAACAAATTTTAGAATGTATTGGTGCTGGTAAAATTGATGCCAAAGGAAATTTTCACCTGAATAATGCAGGAGCACTGTTTTTTGCAAAAGACGTGTCAAAATTTGGACTTGATTATGAGGTGAAAATGGTCAGGTTTAATGGAGTAGATAGACGAATAATCATTAACCAGCAGACAATCACATCATCAATATTTAATCTTTTAAATGAATTCGAATTATTTTTCAATAGAAATACAAAGATTGGAACTTTTATTCGTGGATTAAAGAGTTATGATATTCCAGAATATCCTATTGAAGTTGTAAGAGAAGCATTTGTAAATGCCCTTGCACACCGGGATTATTCGCTGAGTGAAGATTGCATAACTTTTTATATTTATGATGACAGGATTTTAATTTCAAGTCCTGGAGGCCTTCCTGATCCATTAACAGTTGAAGATTTGATAATAGAAGTGAATCCAAAGCATCGAAATAAAACAATCTGCAATATATTTAAATATACTTAGTTTATGGAGCATTTTGGCACCGGAATTACCCGTATGATAGAAGAAATGACGGACAGCGGATTGCCCGTTCCTGAATTTTTTAACACCAACTACTTCAAAGTTATCTTAAGAGGCTCTAACGGCAAACTGATTGTCAGTGAAAAACATCTGCAGGAAGAAGGACTTGATTTAAGTCAGTGTAATCTGAATAATAGACAAATAGAAGCGGTTACCCTAATGTATAATGATGGGATTAAGTTTAACTACAAAAGCTATGCAAAACATTTTGACGTGTCCTTAACTACTTCCAAAAGAGATTTGAAGATGTTGGTTGAAGAAGAATTAATCAACAAACATGATATTAACGGCATCAAAACATTTTCATCGAATGGACTGTGAGTCCCGGATTCCGGACTCTCACCAACCATTACTTTAATTGAAATTTCGATTAATTATTTTAATCATCTGATTAAAACTTTTCTATTATTTTAATGGTTATTTTAATAATTCGATGATATGACCCTTTTTCACAGAAAATGGACTCCAAATGGATCTTAACTCGATTTAAACTGAACCTACCATGTTAAAAATCAATAAAATATCATATTATCCAGATTTAAACCCTTTAATAATCTTAAATAAATATCCAACAAAACCAACATCAAATTATATTCCCTTTTTAACTGACTTTTTTCATGCCGGAAAATGATTGTGAGTCAAAATTATCCGGAAGAATCCGAAAAATCATCAATGATTTTTTGATATTTTTCATTCTGAAGCTTCAGACTTATAACATTGGCCTTATTGGATTTAACGATTTCCTCATTGGATTTAATGAGTCTGTCAATCATCTCATCCTGTTTTTTAATAATTGCATCCTTTTGAGCAAGCAGATCCTCATAGGTTTTAGAAATTTTTCTAAGCTGAATTTCTAGATTATCAGTATTTTCGCCCAGGTGTTCCTTATAACTATCAACCAGAGAGCGCAAGTATTTTACCTGGTCATGCTTATCTTCTATTATGGAATCCTTTTCACGAATCTTTTCCTCAAGGGCATCAAGTTCGTCAATTCTTGCCCTGTCATAATCAATTTTGGTGTCCAGTTTGTCTTCAAGGTTTTTCTTTTGATATTTCAGTTTTGTAACATAGATTTTCAGCTTGTTGATTTCTTCGCTTTTTTCCTGAAGTTCCATGTTCAGCTCATCAATTTCTGCATTCTTAAGTTCCAGTTCATATTTCAAATCATCCAATGTTTCCTGTGACATATGTTAATAGTTTAAATTTCATGGTAAAAATAGTTAAAGGAAAATCCATTCTAAAAAAATATCGCTAAAAATAAGTTTAAGGAATAAAGCAGAATCATTTGATTCCAACCCCCATTATATTTAAAAAAATTTTAAGCGTGTTAAATTAACTAAAGTGTAAGTTAAAAATCATATATAAAGTTCACTTATATTCACTGAATATAATGTAGAGAGAACTCACTAGATAGAAAATACCAAAACTCTTTTCCTTTGCATTCAACCGCCAATTACTACCCTAAAAATTACTTATTTAAAAATCATGATAATGATTTTAATGATTTTTAAAGCTGCTTCCAAAAACATTTTCCAGTCTGTTTTCATTTAATCACACTTAAAATTAATTAAGATATTTCAAGCCTAAGTGCTCAAAACCTACATTAATAATGTTAAATTAAATGATTTTTAAACTTTTAAAAATGATTTAAACTTGTAAAATTTAATTAAAATAAAAAAAAAACAAAGTGAAAATGTGAAATTTAGCCCATATTGAAAATACTTATTAAAAATAAAATAAATAACTATACCTTATGGAATGCTATATTACTTATTGTGTTAAAGGATATTTTGCTTTTAACAGTGAAAATGAACTGATTTGTAATAAATTATTTCCCGAAGATGAAATAATTACCAGATTAGTTGAAATAAATGACAAGCAAATTGTTAAAGAAGAATCAGAAATCATTAAAAAAGTCAGCGAAGATTATGATGAAATTATAATCGAGTCCAATAAACGGTTATCCGACTATAACAATGATAAAATTATAATCAAAACACCAAATTCCGGTGGAGAGTATTTGAGAAACCATTACGAGGAATTTAATTTAAATGACAGTGAATTAAGTAAAATCTATCAGAATTTTGCGATTTACAATGTTAAAAAGGAATCTGCAAGTGAAGATAAACATCTCATTCAGGCAATCAATTCCATCGATGAGATTGATGAAAGCCTTTCAAAGTTAATTGAAAGAATCCGTGAATGGTATGCACTATATTTCCCTGAAATGGACATTATTAAAAACAATGAATCATACATCAGATTAATTTCACAAAATAAAACAAAAGAAGAAATCCTGAAAGCAAAACCCGAAGCATTTCCACAAGACATTATAGATTTAAAAGCAAACATTAATCCCATGGATTTGGAAATAATGAACAGTTACGCCAAATCCATTTATGAACTCCAGCAGTCAAGAAGAAACATTGAAGAATACATTGACCGCAAGATGAAAACAGTCGCTCCCAATTTAAGACTTCTGGTCGGATCCACATTAGGAGCAAAGCTGATCTCGCATGCCGGAGGAATAAAGCGCCTTGCATTATATCCATCAAGTACAGTTCAAATAATGGGGGCAGAAAAAGCACTGTTCAGACACCTGAAAAGTGGAGACCAACCTCCAAAATACGGTTTAATTTACCAGCACCCCCAGGTTCGAGGTGCCAAATGGTGGAATCGTGGAAAGATTGCAAGGATGCTTGCAGGAAAAATATCCCTGGCAGTAAGGCGTGATGTGTTTACAAAAACAGTTGATGAAAATGTTTTTGATGATTTTAAAGAGAAAGTTGATGAAATAGAAAAAAACAATCCTTTTCCGACAAAAACCACCAGAAAAAGAAAAGAAGAAAAATCAAAATCCAAAAACAGAAAACGAAAATCCAAAAAGAAAAGAAAAAGGAGGTAGAACATGAAAGTTTATTTAAAAAACGGCAATGTCACAACCAAAAATTCGACACCTGGAATATCCGTTTATGGAGAAGAACTGATTATGGAAGATGATGAATATAGAATCTGGAATCCGAGACGTTCAAAATTGGCTGCTGCACTGTTAAACGGATTGGAAAAATTAGAACTTGAGGATACATCAAAAGTTCTCTATCTTGGTGCCTCAACCGGAACAACAGTTTCACACATCTCAGACATTGTAGTTAACGGAAGAATATATGCCGTTGAATTTTCACCGACAACGGCGAAAAAATTAATACAACTTTCGCGTCAAAGACCAAACATTGCCCCTATTCTCGGCGATGCAACCAAACCTAAAACCTATCTGAACATCGTTGAAAAAACAGATCTGGTATACTGTGATGTGGCCCAGCCAACGCAGACACAACTGTTCATGAAAAACATGAATCTGTTCTGTAAGGAAAACGGAATGGGCCTGTTAATGATTAAAGCGAGAAGTATTGATGTTGTGCAGAAGCCTAAAAAAATATTTAAAGAACAGGAAAAAAAATTAAAAGAGAAAGGTTTCAGGATTATAGAAAAAGTGAAGCTGGAACCTTATGAAAAAGATCATGTCGGATTACTGGTAGAGAAAAATTTCTAGATTCGCGTGATGTTCCTATTTTATGAGGCTACATCGATGAATGATATGTTCATATCATGATATTCAGATTGCATTATTTGATGTTATTTTTTGTAAATAAATGGTTGATTATTATTTGATGAAATAGGGTTTAAAGAAAACTTTTTAATATTCCATATCTCTTAAAATAATCTGTAAAAATAGACAGTGATTTTTAATATTATAGTATATTACCTTAAATTTATTAACTTTAACAGACAAATAATTAATCATATCAATCAATGAATCACTTGACCAACAAGAAATCATCGACCTTAAAAAAGAGTTAAAAAAGTACCAAAAAGGAATATAAATTATACCA
>CACYBU010000240.1 GCA_902772665.1 uncultured Methanobrevibacter sp.
ACTACCTCTAAACACAAGAGGTTATTAGATTAATTATAGAATTTGCATTTGAAAAGTGTATTGTTGATTTAATACATGTATTAGATTCAAAATTTGATTGTGAATTGGATCCACCACATATCCTAGATTAATGATATATGATTTTAAATTTTGATTCCATCATTGTGGTGTGGGTTCTATTTCTTAAAATGAATTGCAGTAATAGTTGTTAATTGATGGTGGTGATAATTAGCCAAAAAATCTAACAGAAGAATCTGAATATTAACAAAATAGTGCATTGATTGTTAAATTACATGCAAAAATTAATCCATACAAGTTTAACATTGATTTTGAATTTTTAGACACAATAACAGCATCTTTTTTGGATTTAGATGGATTCCTGCTTGAATAATTAAATTAATTTGTGATTATCTTTTTGATGCATGTCAGTGACTTTTGAGGTTCCACACCGTTTGTCATCAGTTTTTCCTCACGTTCTTTTGGTTCATCCATTTTCCTTTTGTTTATTTTTGATAGCTCAAAATCAATGTAACGTTCACTTAATCGTTACAGTTGAGTTTTTAGTTTTAAAATCACACTGTACAACGAAGGTAGTTAATAGTAGTCCTAAAAGGATATTTTTTACAATGGATTTTTCATTATAATTGTGAAATTAGCCTAAACCAAATGTTTCTTTAGCTACTTTGAAGAAACCTTCAATAATTCCTTTATATACCCTCAAATCTTTCCAGTTTGTAAGAATTTCAACAGTTTTGATGATATCAGCAATTTTATTTTTAGTTTCTTCAAAAGTACTCATATCCTTGTAAAAATCCAATGACAGAGATATGGTGTCTTTGATTTTATTAATATTATAGTTTGATTTCAAAATATTATAGGAATAAATTTATAAATGTTAATTGCAATTTTATAGTTATTATGAGAGAAATAACCTTTGTTAATGTATATTTTATCCTGATTATTTTATAGAAATTGAGGATGTTGAATCTAGTGAAATATTTAGACACTTGATGTTCGGCGAGAACATCACAAATTTTTGCAAAATTTCTTAGCTCTTCTTTATTATTTAGCTCATCAATTACTAAAAGTTATATTTTATAAATTGAATTGTGAAAATGATGGTTTGGGAAAAAGTCCTTTTTAAAACTAAATCCATTCACGTTAAATTTTTAAACTATAAGTAATATAGGATGTGTCTTGCTCATTGATGGTAATTTGTTGGAATTGATTTGGATTATTCATTATAATTCATTTACTGTCAGATTTATTATGTAACGATGGCACCATAAGATTATATGCTTAATTTAATCTTAGTTTGAAATGGGGCTTACATAATGGTAGTGCAAGTCATGTATATCTAAGACCCTATAGAAAAAATCGATGAAAAATAAAATCAGGGGGTAGAGAAATTACTTTCCCCGCTCTGAAATTTTTTAATTATTATTACAAAAAGAGTCAGATGAACTATTCAGGGTTTAATCCCTTTTGCAAAAGAAATTCATTTTGAACTTTTACGACTTCAGCACTGGTATCCGCTTCACTATATGCCTCCAGCAAATAATGGTTCAGTTCCAAAAAGGTATGTCCCCATTTATAACCGTTCATCAAATCCCTTGCTTCGTCTTTAAAACGAGTAATGTAAAGTGTTGCTGAGATTGCCTCAACTGTTGACAGTATACATGCTTTTCCATAATTAACCGGATTGGTTGCGATTAAAAAAGGCAGTGATCGATGGTATTTTGAAAGTGAAAAGAATTTTTTAGAACTTGACACCTCGTTCCATGAGCAGTCAAGTCCTACAATTCCTCTTCTTTGAACAAACCTGTAGTCTTCATATGAAACAGCCTTTTCAGCATATGGATTGAGAACTATTGCACCGGAAGGGATTTTATTTATATTATTAACTAATATGCATTTCCCCATTTTTGCAAGTTTAATTGCAGTGCATTTCTTTTTATCGCATTCGTTTGCATGAAAAACTGTTATTTTCATTATTCCTCAACGGTCTGTTGTTGCTGTAAAGCAGAAGTGTTTCCTGCCTTATATTCTTTTATTAAATCCATTTGCTGATTGAACTGGTCTTCTGTTAAACCGAACTGTTCATAGACTTTAGGGACATGTTTGCTTTCCTTTAGGGTGATGCTTTTAAGTAACGGTTCAACGAAATCAGTATACAATTCACCGTATGTATTTAATGTTGCATTTATTTTTGAATCCTCATCAACAATCATGTAAATCAGATATCCCTGTTTTTCAGCCTGTGACTGGCAGATGACAATTGTCATCGGTTTATCTGATGAATTTCCATTGTCCTCAACGGCCTGTGTGAAATAAATATTCCAGTCGTTACCGTTATAGGTACGTTCTTCGGGATTCATTACCCCCTGCAGGTAATATATGTCCATCAGGGCATCGGTATCATCAACAGTAGATATATTGTAGGTTATCTTATTTTTCTTGTCTTCATATGAATGCATGAATTTCTCATCATCGTTTTCCAAACTGACGTTTCCAACAAAAACACCTTCCATAAACTCTGTTTTGAATGGAGTGGTGGCATTTGTTGTTTTTTCTTCACCATTTAACATTCCAGTAGCAAATACAAAACCGACTACGGCAATTATTGCAACTACTACTGCAATGATTATTATATTTTTAGTTTCCATTAAAAATACTCCTATTATATGTTATACAATTATATTATTTGGTGAAAAGTCTTTATATAAGTTTAGTTAGATATTTAAATAGGTTAAATTTATGAATAAAAAAATCCAATATCAGATTTTACTTATAATTCTATTGATTATTGTAGTGGTTAATTTATCAGTAATTATTGGTGATGTAACTAAAACTCCTGATAACACATATAACGTTACTGAAGTTGGATGCAACGTGAACGGTACAGTTTATAAGGTTATTGCTGGAAATACCTCTTCCAATGAAACCGTAGGAATTATTTTAGGAGTTCATCCGAGAGAACATGAAATTCACGAAGAGATTAACAAAACAATTTACAATATTACATCCAAAAATGGTACTCAAAATCTAACGAAACGTTATGTTATTTATTATATCCAAACAAAGGACAACATAACTTCCCATGATGAAACCCGTGCGGCTGGCGAAGAGCTTGCAAACAAGTATATAGTTCCGAACATTGTAAAAGACAATCCCCTTGTCGTTGTGGACGTTCATGAGATAGATCCGGATTATGAGTATTCCAATTTCATATTCAGCCTATCCAACAGGACAGGTAAAATCAACAGCTACATTTCCAAGTTAAGCAACAATGTTAATCTTGTCGATTACAATTTTGACATTGGAACAAGTCCTGAAAAGGTTACAAAGCCTATTGCAGATAAAGGAATAACTACTTTACTTATGGAGACATCTATTACTGATTCACTGATTCAAAAGCATCAGACTGCTGAGAATTTAATCAGATGTTTAGATGAACTGATACCTTAGGAGGCATTTTTATACAGAAAGTTCGAGGAATTTTAATCGGTCGTATGCAACCTGTTCATAACGGCCATATGGAAGTAATAAATGAAATCTTAAATGAAGTTGATGAGATTATCATCGGTATCGGTAGTGCACAGATTAGTCATGAGCTGAAAGATCCTTTTACTGCCGGTGAAAGGCTTGTGATGATAAATCAGGCGTTGGCAGAAAAGGGCATTGACTCCTCCAGATATTATATCATTCCAATGCAGGATATTAATTTCAATGCAATTTGGGTTTCACACGTTAAAATGTTAACTCCCCCGTTCAGTGTTGTTTATTCAGGCAACCCCTTGGTTAAACAGTTATTCGCAGAAGAGGGATATGAAGTCAGACAGCCCATTCTTTATGATCGCATGCATCTGTCAGGTACAGAGGTTAGAAAGCGCATTCTAAACGACGAAAACTGGCAGGAACTGGTTCCCAATGCGACTGTTGATTTGATTAATGAAATCAGAGGGGATGAAAGACTAAAAAATTTATCTGTTAAAGAGGCAAGTGATATATAACATGAGTTATATAACTATTCTTCCGGAGAGTAATAATTATGGTTGTAAGAGTAATTGAAGCAAAAGAAGACAAGGTTACAACAGCAGATTTGATAGCTGAATTGAAAAAAAGTAATAAAGTTGATTATTCTGGTGCAATTTTCACATTTGAAGGAATTGTGCGTGGAAAAGAAGAAAATATGACCCTGGAAAAGTTGATTTTAACAACACCCGATAAAGAAAAAACCATACAGGAAATAGAAAAGATAGTTGAGAATGCAAAAATAAAATATAATGTTCATGAAATATCAGTTGTTCACTATATAGGAGAGTTCTACACCGGAGACATGCTGTTTTTAGTTGCTGTACTTGGTGCTCACCGTGGCGAAACCCTTGATGCACTAAAAGAAGTAATTGAAACTGTAAAATATGACGTTGAATTTAAAAAAGAGGAAATTTCAAAAGAAGGTACTAAAACCATCATATTAGCGGGAGGTTAAAATTATGTTAATGAATATTTTAAGAATAGCAATCATATTCCTTATTATAATTGCAATAATTAAAAACTTAAAAACACTTCTAAAAGCGGGAATTATTATTTTTATAATTCTGATATTATTAGGATTTATAGGATTTTGAACCTCTCCGGCTTAAAGAAGCCGGAGAATTCTTGCACTAATATATTAAAATCTTACTTCCCGATAATCACTTCAGTAGATTTGATAATTGCACAAACATCATCACCTTCAGATAAACCTAACTTTTCAGCAGATTCTTTGGTTATAACAGCTGTTATTGTATTAGGTTCTGAAATTTCTATTTTAATATTAGCCATAACGGCTCCAAGTTCGACATTTGTAATTTTACCATTTAATTGATTTCTTGCACTTAATTCCATTTTTTCATCTCGATAAACTTTTTACAATATACAATTGTATCGAATTACATATATATGTTTCGTTTTTTACTATAAAAAGTATTTTAAAATCGATTACAGTAAATATTGCATATCGAAAATTACATACTTTTAATACAGTGAATGTCAAATATGAAAAATATGAAAATCGAACTGGAATCAATCGGCACAATACACACGGAATTTAAAAAAATCGAAGGAATGCCTATACAGCCAACCGGGGCAAAAGGGATAAAGGGAACAATAGAAATAAAAGACAAATTTAAAGACGGTCTAAAAGACCTGAACGGATTTTCACACATCCACTTGATTTATCTGCTTCACAAAGTTGAAGGATACCTGCTTGAAGTAAAACCATTTATGGACAATACCCCCCACGGAGTTTTTGCAACAAGATCTCCAAAAAGACCTAACAGAATCGGAATGAGTGTGGTAAAAGTAAACAGAATAGAAAAAAACATCATCCACATAGAAAACGTGGACATACTTGACGGGACACCCCTTCTTGACATCAAACCATATGTTCCCC
The DNA here is from genome assembly GCA_902772665.1 of uncultured Methanobrevibacter sp. GTDB lineage: Archaea > Methanobacteriota > Methanobacteria > Methanobacteriales > Methanobacteriaceae > Methanocatella. The sequence goes on from CACYBU010000240.1 coordinate 5,438, forward strand.
AGTTATATGAGGATACAATCGATGAATTAAAAATCGGATGGTTTGAAACAAAACACCAGAAAGCCAAATCTCAAAAATCAGATGACAGATTCAAATAAATAATAAAAAAAAGCTATAATTCGTTTATAGCTTTTACAATTAAATTAATTGTATTTTCAACATCATCCATACTGCAGACGCTGACCGGAGTATGGATATACCTTGTAGGAACTGATAAAACACCAGTTGGAATACCTTCACGAGTTAAATGGATAGCGGTTCCATCGGTAGTGCCTCCGTCACTAACTTCCAACTGATATGAGATTTCATTTTCATCACCCGCACTGATAAGCATGTCTTTAACAGATTGCTGGGTTAAAATTCCTCTTCCACTCGCATCCGCCAAAATAATTGCAGGACCTTTACCCATTACAACAGGAGCCTCATCAGGTTTGATTCCAGGATGGTCACCGGATAATGTAACGTCAAGGGCAATAGCCAAATCAGGGTTTAATTTAAATGCAGAAGTTTTAGCTCCTTTAAGACCAACTTCCTCCTGAACAGTACCTACACCATAGACAGTGGCTCTGGTTTCAACTCTTTTTAAAACTTCTATCATAACATAACAACCAACACGGTTGTCAAGAGCCTTTCCCATAATCAGATTATTCGGATATTCAACAAAGAGTGAATTGAAGGTCATTTTATCCCCAATTCTAACCATTTTCTCCGCTTCTTTTTTGTCTTTTGCTCCAATATCAATAAACATGTCTTTAGCTTTAACAACCTTATTTTTTTCTTCAGCTGTTGTAACGTGAGGTGGTTTTGATCCAATTACCCCGACAACATCCTCACCGACGGAAGAGTGAACAGTAACAGTCTGGTTCATCAGCATCTGGTCATTTATTCCACCAATGTTTGAAAATTTAATAAAACCATCATCATCAATATATCTTACCATCAAACCAATTTCATCCATATGAGACGCCAACATTACAGTAGGTGCTTTCTTTTCACCTTTTTTAGTTGCAATCAGATTTCCCATACTGTCAGATTCGATTTTGTCAACCACATCTTTTAATTCACGTGTAATAATTTCAGCTATTTTCTCTTCACTGCCGGATACTCCCGGTGCTAAAGATAGCTCTTTCATTAATTCCATCATATCACCAATTAAATTTTAATATTTTCTAATATTAATATATAACTAAATGTGAAATCATGTTAACTGTTGAAATATATTTCAGTCCATCAAAAACATGTCAGAAAGTGGTTGAGCAAATAGCCGATAATTTCTGCCGATAAAAGCAAACCTGCAATTTAGTGATATCTTAATCCGAAAGGGAATTGAAAATTGATAATATTGCAGTTGTAGTGATGCCTGTTTTTGCCAGAAGACTAGTCAAGACAGTTCGTGAAAGACTATCCAAAATCAAAGCCGACAACACCCTGCAGTAGCCGTTGTAAATTAGGATAACGCTCATGTTACCGATTCACTGATTGAATTGATTGATTTGATAAATGATAATGACTTCGATATAATAGTTGTCACTTCAACTGTCAGCCACCCTTCCATATTCAATGACGTTGCCACCAAAGGACAGGATAAAAAGGATTTGAGAAAAATAGATTTACAAAAAAATGTATGGAAAAATTAGAAGAATTAACTTCAAAAATCCTTGGAAACAGACCTTACACTGATTGCAAACAGTTGCCGTTTGAGATAAACTGTGATGAAACACTGTGCACATTTTATGACTGCATTTCAATTTGCCCTGAAAATACAATCCCTAAAGATAATCCGACAGAAACTGCCCCTAATCATGTTTCAGATGCACTACATACATATCAGTTTGTCCTGAGAATTCATGAAAGTTTTCAGGTGATAGATTTGAGAGTAAAAAACCGATTTTTAAAAAGGTGAACAGTAAAAGAAAAGAGCCTGAATTCTACTATAGATTCCTTCTCTTTTTGGCGACTTCCCTTACATATTCATTTTCATCATTAAGAGATATTTCCTTTAGGACTTTCTTACTTACTATCTTTTTAACAGCAACTTCGCGGATTCTCCAGGCAGGTTCATTTCTTGCAATATCAGTTAACATTTTCTGATTTTTAATCAGGTAAACCGCCCTTACAGAGATATTTTCAGAAATACCCTGTTCATAGATTTTAAATAAACATTTTTCAACCTTGATTTTATTCAGTGCCTTAAGTGAGAATTCTTCATCCTCATTGGCCAGAACAATACGGATTAATGTTTCTAGATCATCAATATTATCCAGAGTGGCTTTTCTGATTGTATCGATTTTTGCATTGTTTAAAATTTCAATGAAGTTTTTTTCTTCGCTGATGTGAGTTATCGCTTCAGTTGCAACTTCTTCGTGAGTGGAATTGACTGCAATATATGTAAAATCATCTTCACTGGTCAGTGCGGGATTTGTAATTGCATGATTTCTTACAAACTGATCATCATCTTCAAGAGCTATCCTGACCAGTTCCTGAGGGTCAGTTATACTTTTTACTGCAATCTGGCGAACAAATCTGTCTGTGTCTTTTGAAATTACCTTCAATAAAACATCTTCATCAGTTATTTTTTTAACCGCTTCGCTTCTAACAACTTTATCCTCATCTGTTAAAGCAATCTGTTTTAGTAAATCATCATCATCAAGTTTTTGAACCAGATCCAATCTGACATCAGCTTTTTTAGAGTTTAATGCAATTTCACGTAAAATATCCACATTTTCAATCCTGTCAAAAATCAGAGATCTTATTTTTGCATTGTCTTCAGTCAACGCTATGTCTGCAAGAGCCTCCTCGTTTCTGATTTTTTTAACTGCTGCTATTTTAACTCTCTCGTCACTGTCTTCGATTGCAACTTTCTGAAGCATTTCCTCACTGGTGAATGACTCCTTTTCAACACATGTTTTTCTAATTGATTTATCATTTGCCTTGAAAACCAAATCATATAATACGTCAGCATCATTTATCCTTTCAACTGAGGCATTTCTATATCTTTTATCCTGTGCGTCGACAGCAATCCATTCAAGGGTTTTATCATCACTTACCTTTTCAAATATTTCATCCACTTCAGGATTTTTTTTGGTGTGAATTACAACCTCTGCGATGGATTTGTTATTTTCACCAAGTCTTTCCCATGCAAAACTTCTGACATCAAAAAACTGGGAATTCTCCGCCGCATCACGTAACAGTCGCTCATCCCTTACTTTGTTGATGGCAATCAATCTGATTGCACGGTCTTTAATTGTTTTTGATAAGTCAAGTGCAACATACTGGTCTGTAATCTGGTCGGCAGCAGCCGCCCTTTCAAATCTGTCCTTGCTGTTTGTGGCTATGTCTTTTAAAAGTAACTGATCTTCATCTATTTCCAAATCATCCGGAATAACATTTTTTTCACTGGATTTTTGTTTTTTATTATCATTTTTTTTTAAATCTGTCAAATAATCCCATTTTAATTTACATCCCTATACATTTTCTCCAAAAATACTGCAAGTGAAATAATATCCTGTGCATTGTGCTCGATTATTGGAACAACCGGTCCTATATTATTATTTTCCAAATAAGCATCATAGTATCCAGGAATATATTTGCCTGGAACATCATCTTTTCTTTCAATACCAAATAATTCCTCTTCAATTGTTTGAAGTTTGCAGTTATCTAGATTTTCGCCCCACAGATTTTTTGCAAAATACATCAAATCCATATGGGCCAAATCAAGATTTGCATTGATTCGGTTGTATACACATCTATTTTTTATGTAAGGTATATCAAATGTTTTTCCATTATAAGTGACATGTACTGAATTTTCATCGAGATGTGAAAGGTAAGCATCAATAATATTTGCCTCCTCGGTGTAGTCTCTTAAAAAGTACTGTGAGACAATGATTTTATCACCTTTGATTTGTCCAATACCTATCAATATTATGGCCCTATTAGACAGTCCTTTTGTTTCAATGTCCATAAATTTGAAGTTTTCTCTATCGGTCAGGCTGATGCTTTTTATGATATTTTCCCTGCATTTTTTTGAATAGATGTTACTGTCAAGCAGATTGACAATTTCATAATAGGACATCCCCTCGAGGTTTTTTATGAATTTTTCCGCTCTTTCACTATACATGTCATGATTTGTAAGGGAACTGATTGTTGCATATCCTTTTCCTTTTAGATTCCGTTCTGTTATGGGACCAATTTTTGGAAGGAGCTTTAAATTGCAGTTCATCTGCTGTTTGAAATGATTGTCCTTTAGGTCGAAGTTGATTTTTTGCTTTTTCGTTATTTTCAACACGTCACCGAATGATGACGAGGAGATTTCACAGTCCAGGACATCTTTAAGTGATTTTGAATCATATTTAATGAGAAGTTTTTGCTTAAAGTTATCATAATATTTCGAAGACAATTTTTTTTGTTTGATTTTAACATCTTCAGAGGGTTTTTGTGAATTTAGTAGTGCATTTTTCAGGTATTGTTCAAAATTATAATCTTTCATAGTCTGATTAAAGTTTATGGAATTATTGAGTAATAAACCTTTTTAATAAAGTATACTTGAATTTTTATAAAATATAATAAATTTTATATACTATTACTTTCAAACAATATAACTGGCTACACAGTAGCCGAGAGATAGATTAAACAGCCAAATTTAAAATTCATTTCTCTAAAAAACAAACAGTCAGGCAGTTAATACATGCTAACTGCCTGACACCTCAAAAAACTATTATTAAAAATAAACCACATAAGTTAGAAAAGTATATAATATTTCAAACTAAAAAATAATAATAACGAATAAATTTTAGGGTTTGGAAATGAAACTGAAACTAGCTATTATATGTGGAGTGCTGATATGGATTATAACAACCATCCTGACTGAAATCGTCAACCCTATTTTCACATCCCACCTTCCCCATGTCAATATTATCGTGCCTATAATCACCATCATAGTAACCGGGTTTTTCGGAATAATATACATACGAAATATTGAAACAAACGAGGTAGTGGAGGGAATACTCTCCGGAATTATATTTATCATAATAGATATAGTAATTGACTCCTTTGTTTACATCCTGCCAAACTCACAAAGTCTGATTATAGGAAATTACCCTCTGCATCTTGTTTCAAATATAATAATTACTTTATTAATTACAACATTTTTAGGATATCTAGCCCAAATGACTATTGATTTAAAATAAGGAGAACATGAATTATGATACCAAAATCCCATCCTCGCTATGAATCATTATTGCTGAGAGATAAAATGGTTAAAGCATCAAATGAAGGATACCTAGCCAATTCAGCTTTAATTGCCCATGGCAGAGGAGAAGCCTTCGATTATCTGATTGGAGAACATACCACATATCCTGCCAAAAGAGCTATGTATGTCGGCACTGCGTCACTGCTATTATCAAATAATCCCGTAATATCTGTCAACGGCAATGCAACCGCACTGGCATGTGATGAGATAATCAATCTGGCAAATGCCATTAATGCAAAAATAGAAATCAACCTGTTTTACAGAACCGATGAAAGAGTGAGAATAATTACACAATTATATAAAGACCACGGATACGTGGATATTTTAGGCACACTTGATGATGATATTGAACATTTAAGTGACATTAAAAATCCAAGAGCAACAGCCAGTAGAACTGGAATTTACACAGCAGATACTATACTAATTCCGCTTGAAGACGGAGACAGAGCTGAAATACTAAAGAAAAGCGGGAAAAAAATCATCACAATCGATTTGAATCCCCTTTCAAGAACATCAAAAATGTCAGACATATCAATTATGGACAATATCGTCCGTGCAGTACCGTTCATGACAAATATAGCTGAGGATTTAAAAACCCAAGACAAGAAAATCTTGAAGGAAATGGTAAACGAATTTAACAATAAGGAAAACTTAAAGGAATCATTACAACAAATTAGATTAAAAGAGTGAATAACATGGAGATTATGGGAATATCCGGACTGCCAGGTTCAGGAAAAAGTTTAGTTTCAGACATTGCATCATCAAGAGGTGCAATAATCATAAGTATGGGAGACATTATCAGAGAAGAAGCTAAAAAAAGAAGCGAAAGTACCAAGGAAACTGCCCGAAACTTAAGGGCAGAACATGGAGAATATATCGTTTCAGAGTTAACAATCAAAAAGATAAAACAGTTTCAGGACGAAGGAGTTGAAAATTCCATTATAGTTGAAGGCATCAGAAGCCCGCGTGAAGTGGACATGTTTAAGGAAAACTTTGATAACTTCATTATCCTTTCCATTTTTGCAAATCCCACCCTGCGATTTGAAAGACTGTTAAATAGAATGAGAGAAGATGACTCCAACGAATACTCTGAATTTAAAGCAAGAGACCAGATGGAATTGGATTTCGGCATTGGTGATGTTATTTCACTGTCCGATAAAATAATCATAAACGAAAGCGATTTGGAAAGTTACAGTAATGAAATCGAGGAATTTTTAGACGAAATCAATCTCTAAATTCCTTATCCTTTAAAACTGCATCTTCGATAATGAAAACACCACTGTCAAGATGCCATTCTTTTTTATATTTCAAAATCTCAATTTTCTTTTTGAATATGGGTCCGTCAATAGCCAAAGTTTCAGCCTCTCCTCCTTCAAAGGCAATATCTACCTTATATCTTTCATTAAGTTCAATCAGTTCGTCAATGGTTTCATCATCAATTATGCACCCCAGCCAGGATTCATCAAATCCCCAAGCTGCAACTCCACTTATAACTATTTTAAACCCCAATGAAACAATATTTCGCATGTATTCGAGTTCGTCAACATGCCAGTATGGGGAAACAATTTTCAGCCCAGTTTCCATACCCAGCTTTTCAATTCTTGATTTCTGGTAAACTGAATAAAGTGCACCAGTATATATGGCTTCAATGCCCATTAACTTCAGCTTTTCAAATGCACACTTTAAATCCTTAAGTTCCTCTTCCTTAATGCCGTCGGTTTCAATAGACATTATAGGAATCCCAAGTGCCTCTGCAAGCAAATCCGTGATATGAATATTGGGAACGTGAAACATGTATGATTCATCATTTCTGGATTTAACAGAAAGAAGAAATTTAACATCTTCCCCTGCTTTTAAAGCAGCGTGAACAGCCATAGTACTATCTTTACCACCTGAAAATAAAACTGCAACATCCATACTATCGCTTACGCCGTTTTCCAAGGAATTTTGCAAATCTTCTATATACAAGAACAACAGAGTCGAAATAAATTCCAATTAATGCAACAACGACACCAATCCCTCCACAGACCAAGGTAAATTCAAAATTGGACAACATTGATGAATTGGTAGTATTCACCGTATCCTGAATCGGCCCCTCAATTTTACTTGCAACAATTCCCTTATTCAGTAAAATCTGCTCAAAATCATCTAATGAAGATGAATCAACAACTAAAACCGCCTGAATTTGAGCATAAGAAATTGTTTCACCGTAAACTAGTTTAAACCAGTCTGAAAAAGATTTCAACGCCTCAGATGAAGTGTAATTTTCCTCAAGTTCGATATTTATCCTATCAGAAGTTACATTATAATGCTTATAATGGGAATCTATGTTTCCAACGATGCTTTCAAAATAATCTTTCTCCTCGGGATTAAAACTCCACATCGGAATCGAAACCGATGTTTCATCAAAAGATTTGAAACCCTTTGTTGAAGATAAATTCTCCCTTAAACTGTCCATATCAATAGAAGAAGATAAATCTAGATACAGTGTCTCCTCATTATTCGGAATGTTTTTTTCAACAACACTTGCAACAGCAGGCAACTCATCATAAATCGGATCCAGGAAAAACGCCCCTCCAATTGAACCGATTAAAAAAGCCACCAGAAGTACAAGAAGCACTTCACGCTTTGGCATGTATTTTCTTAACATCCCTATTGAAAAGACAAATGCCATCATTATAATAAATAATATTATATAAATAACCGTAGTAATTATGTCCATAAAAATTCACACGCCACATAAACTATTATATTAAACTATTAAATCATAATAGTTAAAAAAACTTTGTATGTGAATTTCAGTTATTTTCTATATAACACCATATTTTCACTGCCCACAGGCCATTCAACAATAATAACATTTTCACCCTTTTTCAACTGCAGGGAGGATTCATCCAGATTGGATTTGAAATTAACTTTGAGATGTTTATTAGACCCATCCTTAAGTTTTAATGAAGTTGAAACATAATTATCTGCAATATTCACTTTAAGATTCGATTTGGATATGACATTAACTGAATGTCTGGATCCCTGACCTTCGCCGTAAACCTGTTTTACTGCCTGAGCTATCTTTGACAAATCAGACTTGACATCAAGAGAATCAGAGATGTCCAAAGTATTTTCAACACTTTTTTCAGTTAATGGCAAAGTAAAAACCACCAGCAGTATCAGAGATAGTGCAAATATTAGCAGATACTCCAAAGCGACCTGTCCTCTATCATCCTTAATCATTTATATCACCAGAACGAGATTCTTTGTAAAAAGCATCATAATATCACCATAAAATACGGCAATCAGCAAACCTACAAAAATTGCAGGAGTGTAGGGATAGGATAATTTAACTGATATTTTATCTGAAATAAAGCCCTGAGCACTCATGACTTTAATCAGATACATTTCATCCTTCGTTATCCCCCCTGCACTCATAGATTTGAAATAATATTTACATCCTTCACCACTGTTTTCATAAATACATAAATTACCGTCAAGTTCATTAATCAGCTCAATTATATGTTCATCGTTAAAATAATACTCATTTACAATGTTGCCTTCCTTTAAATCCTTAACCAGAATTGATTTATTTAAACTGGAATGTATCATATTGCTTAAATTTTGAATATTCAATAAATTCAAAAGCAAAACTGGATTCTTCTTGAATAAATCATTTTTAATGATTAAACGAACCACGAATATTAGTAAAAATGGAAATGAAACCAGTATACTATTTACCACAACGCTAAATGAAAATGGATAGATTGACATCTGGGGAAAAATATTCAAAAAATCAATATTTAAACCAAATGGTATTACTGTCGCAATGGAAGTAAACAGTCTTACATCACCACCACCCCACATCTTCAACATCCATAAAAGATAAGTTACAGTATATGTAATAACCATCGAAATAATTGAAGCAAGAATAAATTTAATGTTGTTTGAAAACAGAGATAAAATAAGATTTGATATGAGTCCAAAAAACATCAGAGAATATGTTAACCAATTGGGAACATAACCTTCCTTAACATCACATACAGATGCATACACAGAAAATAATATTGTAATAATTATCTGAATCAAAAATATAGTACTAAAATTCATAGTACTATTATTTGAATTCATAATATATTAATTAGATAGAAATTAACCTCGTTAAATTGCTTTAAACTTGTTAAATTGTATTGAAAATGAAAAAATTAATTTTTAGAAAACTCGTGAACAGCTTCTAAAAATGATTTGAACAAAGGATGTGGCCTGTTAGGCCTTGATTTAAATTCAGGATGAAACTGACATCCTATAGCCCAAGGATGATTTGGCAACTCAACAATTTCCACTAAAAAGTCATCGTGACTGGTTCCTGAAATTATCAGCCCCTTATCCTGCAAATCCTGCCTGTAATCATTGTTAAACTCATATCTATGCCTGTGACGTTCTTCAATATCAGTTACACCATAGGCATCATAGGTTTTAGTTCCTTCAATAATTTTACAGTCATAAGAACCTAAACGCATAGTTCCTCCCATATTTTTAATTTTCTTCTGCTCTGCCATCATGTCAATGACCGGATATTTCAAATCATCATCAAATTCAGAACTGTTGGCATCAGGATAACCGTTTCTTCTTGCAAACTGAGTTACCATGGACTGCATTCCAAGACATATTCCAAATAAAGGCACGTTGTTTTCAATTGCATAATCAATTGCATCCAGTTTACCTTCAAAACCACGTTCTCCGAAACCCCCCGGAATCAGAATACCATCGAAATCCTTTAAAGCATCCGAATCCAGCTCCTCAACGTCAGAACTTAAATAACAAATGTTGGCTTTAACACCTATACTGGCCGCCGCATGAAGAAGAGATTCACGAATACTGATATATGAATCTTCAAGTTCAACATATTTGCCAACGATACCGATGGTTACCTGAGGGTCTGTTATCCTTAAGGATTCGACAATTTCTGCCCAGTCATCCAGTTTGGAGGAATCAGCTTCAACGTTCAATCCGATTCTGTTGACAATAAGCTCGCCAATACTGCGCTCTTCGAGAACAAGTGGAACTTCATATATTGTTCCGGCATCAGGTGTGTTAACAACAGCGCTGGCGTCAACGTCACAGAAATGAGCCACTTTTGCAAGCAGTCCGTCATCAATGTGAACCTGTGACCTGCATACAATAACATCAGGATTAATACCTACACTTCTCAGTTCCTTTGTAGAATGTTGGGTAGGTTTAGTTTTGAAT
>CACYBU010000241.1 GCA_902772665.1 uncultured Methanobrevibacter sp.
AGATTGGGAAAAATATTATTTAGGAACTGAACTTGAAAAAGAACTTCAAAGAAAATACAGTTTTTCAGATCGTAGTAGATATTATATATCTAGAGAAGAAATTAATTTATGTATTAATAAATTAATTAACAATATTGATTCTTGTAATATACCTTTAGGAATGATTAAACAATTTTTCCCAAATGTTTATCCAAAAATCAGAAGAAATAATAATGTTTCAGTTAGTGCAATGACTCTAGTAAAATCAAGGATTATAGAAGTACTTGATAATTATAACTATTCAATAGGGATATGATTTCCATATGAAACTATTTTAACATGAAAAAATTATGTCAGACAATGAATAAAATAAAATTATTTATATTTCACCAATATAAAATAGTATATTTAATAAGCAAGATTAAGTGGTATGATGAAATGTCCAATATGTGATAATGAAGAAGATAATTTAACTGTAATTGTTAAAGAAATGCAACAAGGTCTTAGAGAAGAATTTGAATATATTGAATGCTCAAATTGCGGATGTTTATTTATTAAAGAAATTCCAGAGAATATGGAAAAATATTATGACATAAATTATGCACCCCATACCCATAAAACCACATTAATAAATAAAGTTACAGATAAAATATACGGATTGTATTTATCAAATAATAAATTTATAAAATTAATCAAAGGAGATAATGTAACTATCATTACAAGATTTTGGAGCAATTTATTCAGTACAAACAGTATAAATAAAAATTCGCTGATTTTGGATGTTGGATGTGGTGATGGAAAATTCTTAAGTATTCTAAAAAAAGGAGGATTTAAAGATTTAACTGGAATAGACTTATTTATTGATGAAACTAATCTACCAAAAGGCCTAAAAATATTTCAATCTTCTTTAGAAGACTTTAAACCAAATAAGAAATATGATTTAATAGTATCAAACCATTCATTCGAACATATGGATAATCAATTGGAAAATCTTAAATGCTTTGAAAACCTAATAAATGACGATGGAATTATTGTAATTCGGATTCCAGTTAAATCAAAACCCGTTTGGGAGAAATATGGAGTTAACTGGTTCCAAATTGATGCTCCAAGGCACTTATATCTACATACCATTGAAAGTTTTAAGATTTTATGTAGTAAAACAAATTTAGTTATTGAAGATATAATTTTTGATTCATATGACACTATTTTTTTAAATTGTGAAAAATATTCTAGAAATATTTCGGTGCGTGATGAAGAATGGAACACCTTCAAATTAGATGATGAAACCATGAATCAATTAAAAAATGAAATTCGAATTTTAAATAAAAATAATGAAGCTGATCAAGCAATTTTTGTTTTAAAATTAAAAAACTAAATATGAATATTAAATTATTTATATATTCAGCTACAAATACTAATCCGAAAGATTTCTCCAATAAATTTAAAGTAAATTAATATAGTGATGATTTTATGAGCCAAATTAAAACAATATTTGAAAATATGAGTTGGTTGCTTGTTTCACAATTTATAACCAGTATTTTCGGTTTTATTTGGACTATTTTAATAGCCAGATACCTTGGAGTTGCTAATTATGGTGTTTTAGGATTTGCAATATCTTTTACTGCAATTTTAGGGATTCTTGACGATATGGGAATTAGTACCCATATTGTTCGCCATATTTCAACAGATAAGGATTCTGCTCCCAAATACGTAGGTAATGCATTACCTTTAAAAGCAATCTTTGGGTCATTGAAAATCATTTTATCAATAATTATCTTAATTCTACTTGGATGCAATGAACTTACAATAACAATTACCCTACTTTTTACTATTGAAATGATTTTTAAATCATTTGTTAATTCTATATGTGGGTCTTTCCAAGCATTTGAACTGGGAAAATATCAAGGTATTGGCAATACACTAATGAATACACTTACATTATTATTCATTTTAGTTTCAATTTATACAGATTTAGGAATTTTTGGAATAAGTATTTCTTATATTCTAGCAAATTTAATAGCTTTCATTTATGTATATTATGCTTTAAACAAACATGTTGTTAAACCAAAATTTGAATTAGATATTGAATTTTGTAAAATGATTACATTAGCAGCAATCCCCTTTGCAGCAAGTGCAATATTATCATCAATCTATTACTCAATTGACATGGTAATGTTAACCAATATGGTTGGAAATTATGCCACAGGAATTTATAATGCAACATATAAACTAATAAATGTTTTGACATTATTTTATGGAATATACGGTGCAGTAATATTTCCAGTAATGAGTAAATTCTATAAAAACGATGCGAAATTACTTTTAACACTTTATGAAAAGTCAATAAAATATCTGATGCTTGTAATCATCCCTATAGCCACAGCGACAGTAATTTATTCAACAGACATTATCCATCTGATATATGGGCATCAATATGATGCATCCGCTTCAGTATTGTCAATATTAATCTGGACAGTATGCTTGCTATTCATCAGCGGCGCTGGAAATACCTTGTTAAATGCATCATACAAAGAGATTACTGTCACTAAAATTTATGCAATAGCTGCAGCATTCAATATAGTTTTAAACATTATTTTAATCCCCCACCTATCATACAACGGTGCTGCAATCACAACAGTATTGAGTGACGTTTTAATCGTGGCAGTTCAAAGCTATGTAATCTACAAGCTTGGCCACAGACCAAATAAAAAATTATACTATGACTTAATAAAAATAATCATTGGATCCGGAATTTTAGGAGTGGTACTCTACTTCCTGAACCTGAATATGTGGGTAGCTCTCCCAGTCGGAATTATAATCTATTTTGCAACAATTTACATATTAAGAGTCTTTGATAATGATGATAAGTATGTCATAAAAGAGATTTTAGGAAAAAATTAAAAAGTGATACCATGAAAGGAATAGTACTTGCAGGAGGTTCAGGAA
>CACYBU010000242.1 GCA_902772665.1 uncultured Methanobrevibacter sp.
TATTCCACAGACATCAATGTCCGGAGGAACCATGATTGCATGTTCATGCAAAGAGATTCTAATGGGAAAACACTCCAGTTTAGGACCAGTGGATCCACAAATATTTAATTATTCTGCAAAAAAACATAATAAAAGAAATTTAAATTGGCTAAAAAGGAAATAGCTGAACACCCTGAACTTATACCATATTGTAGAGTACTTTTAGACAAATATGAAGAAAATATACTAATTGAATGTGAAAATGCAATAGAATGGTCTGAGTATATTTTAGAAAAATCTCTAAAATATTCCATGTTTGACGAAAACGACGAAGTACACATAAATAAAATTAAATCTGAGTTAATTACCAGTGATTCTACAAAAAATCATGCACAAAATTTGTCTGCTGAAAGATGCCGGAAAATTGGATTGAAAATAAGAAATCTTGAAGATGACAAAATAATACATGACCTTGTTTTATCAGTTCACCATTCATTCTTAAGTTATTTTAATCATGAAGATGCTTGCAAACTTATTATTAATCAAAATGGCGATTTTTTCTCATTTGATTAAAAATGGAAAAATATTTATATTAAAATAACTTAAAACTAATAATACATAAAAGGTAGATAAAATGAGAGGCATAGAAAGACGTTTAAAAAGAAAACTAGAAGAACGAGAAAAACAAGGCAAGCGAAAATCACCATTTCGATATGGAAGATACAGACGGGAAAAAACTAGATTCAAATGTGGATAATAATTCTCCACATTCGAATATTAATTTCCCTTAACATATTTAATAACTTTATCTTTTTTGGCAATAGCTGCATCTGAAGCTTTTTGAACCTTTTTTTTCATTTCTTCAAAGTCTTCTGGAGTTGTATCCCCAACCAGTTTTTTAATTTTAGTATAAGCTGCTTCTCTGAACAGTGGAACAAGTTTTTCATCACTGCCGTCCTGTTTAATTAAAATAGGTTCGCCGGAATTATTGACTTCACCGATTTCAGATATTGGAACACCATACTTCCCAACTGCTTTTTTAACATCCCCGACAATTTCAGGAGGCACTATAAGCATTAATGAATCTGTTGACACACCCAACGGGTCAATGTTTAATGTTTCAAGCATGTTCAATACATTAGGAGCGACCATGTCCCTGATTTCTTTTTCATAAAACTCCATACCTACGCCGGTAGTGTTTGATATTTCATGGGCATCGCCTCTGAGACCTCCATTTGTAACATCGGTCATTGCATGAATGTCCATGACAAGGTTTGATTCAAATAATGCATGAGATGCCTGGACAAAGTTGACGTTCATTGTATCCCATACCACATCGAAAAATCCGTTGTACAATGCTGTGGTTGTTATTGTTCCTCCTCCTGAACCTTCAGTTAAAAGAATCACATCTCCTTCTGTTGCTCCTTTTCTTGCTGTTGGAGGATATGGTGAAACTCCGACGCTTCCGACAGCTGAAACAAATCTGTCACCCAAAACCATGTCTCCGCCAACACGCAATGTGCTTCCGGCCACAATCGGAACATCAACAAGTTCTGAAACCGCCGCAACACCTGCGGTAAAGTCAAATATCTTGGCAACGTCCCCGTCATCTGCAAGGTGAACATCACTTAAGATGGCGACGGGATCTGCTCCCATTACACATACGTCCCTGAGTGTGGCTCTTGTTACGTGAAATCCACCTAAAAATGGATATTCACTTAATCTTGAGTGTATTCCGTCAACTGCTGTTGTAATGTATACATTATCATTTGAAACATCTGCTTTCACCACTCCCCCGTCATCCTGTTGTGAGGGATTTACAAGTGAAGCGGTGTTTGTTGATGCAACAATCTCTGCGATTTTTCTGTGAACGAAAAAGTCTCCGGCTCCTCGGGAACCCACTCCCATTTCACCCATACCCACATCGGCCTTATTGACGCTGACGATTTCCTTTAAAAATTCATCATCACTTTCTTTTAGCTTCAGGGTTGTTGAAACCTCATCGATTACGGCTTTTGCCATTTCATGTGAATTTTCCTCTGAAATATTTTTATATTCCCTTATACGTACTGCTAAAATGTCGGCCAAATCATCATATAAGTAATCATCAATTCTAGCCCTTACAAATCCTTCTATATCCATAGTCTATATCTCCAAATCAGTGAAATTTTTTAAAATCCTAAGTCCTGCCTTACCGCTTTTTTCCGGGTGAAACTGTGTTGAAAAGAGGTTGTTGCAAGCCAGACTAGCTACGATTTCACCATCATATTCACAAACTCCCGCAACGATTTCATCATCATCCGGAATTACATGATAAGAATGTACAAAATAAAAATATTCACCATCTATACCTTCAAGAATAGGTGAAGGGTTTTTGATTTCAAGCCTGTTCCATCCTATGTGAGGTATTTTAACACCGGCAGGTAATTTTTCAACGCATCCCTTGAACAGATTCAAACCGCTTACACCAGGTGATTCTTCACTTGCATCCATCAGCACCTGCTGTCCCAGACATATTCCCAGAAATGGCTTGTCATCTGCAACGTGCTCTTTAATGATATCTTCAAAGGGTTTTAAATTTTCCATTGCACTTCCAAATGCACCGACACCCGGCAGTACCAGATAATCGCTGTCTGCAATAATTTCCCAGTCATCGCTTATAGTATAGTCAACACTTATCTTTTTAAATCCGTTTGAAATGCTTTTTAAATTTCCGCTTTTATAATCAATTATGGTTATCATTTTCCAACCATCCTATAGCTGATCTGATCATTGAACCAAAGTCTGAAAATACTATTTCATCCGTTCCTAGTGTTTTTGAATGTGCGTCAAGCTCTGCAACGACATGAGTGTAGCCCAACTCTTTTAAAGGTTCAACGAGTCTTGGCCCGTCTGTTACTGCAACCGATTCAGTGTCAAATTCTTCAATTGGAAATGCATGGGGAACGCCGAAAACGATTATCAAATCCAAATCCTTGTCTTTGAGAAATTCCGCTGCCACATCACCTGTTACTGGATATTCGTCAAGTCCTCCTGTTATGAAATCAGTTTGAATTTCAAGCTGACTTTTAATGTTTACTGCATGCTGTCTGATTCTTGGAAGACCTATATTTTCATCAAGATTTGCCGCAAAAACAGGCCTGTTGTCTGGATTGATTTTTGTGTAATCGAAATTTATAATATCGGAAAATAGATATGAGGTTTCTTTTTTTACATTCAGTACAAAGGCGACTTTTTTACCATCTTTTAATGCTTTAACGACGATTTTTGCAACATTTTCCTTTGAGTCTCCGAAATTCGGTTTAATATATTTGCCCTGAGCCATTCCACGGGTTTTTTCAACTTCAGTTGCCTTTTCAAGCATTTCAATTTGCCTGTCGGCTTCGCTTCGAGGGATTACTCCGCATTCCACTGCCGCATCAAGCACCATTATGGCTCCGACGGTATTGTCTCCTTCACCGGATCCACCATGGGATTCAACGGGGATTACAGTGCACGGTAAATCTGCAGTTGCAATTGCCTCTTTTAGGTCTTCACCGATAATCATGCTTGCGCAGGTACCAGCAATACCCATCAGTTTCGGATGAAACATGTCATAGGCTTCGGTTAATGTGTCAACTAATTTTTCACCTGCGCCCAGTATAAAATCATTTTCAGACATTCCGGTTGTTACTACACGAACTCCATCGCTTTCCAAAAGCCTGGCTGTTCTAAAACAGCAGCCTGTAGGCCCATGCATAACAATAACATCAACATTCATATCTCTTAATGTATAAAGAGTAGCTGCAATTGGACTTGGTCTTGGATGCATATTTTTTTCACCTAAACTAATTATTTGAAATTCTTAATTTATATAATTAAACCATACATATTATTTCAATCTTTTTATTTTTTCATCGTATTGTGGTGTTGATTCTTCTAATTTTTGATTTTATTCACCTCCCCCTCAGGGTTTTCACTGAAACGAAGAGCATCACATATGTAATCAAATGCATGAATAGTTAATTTGTTTTAAATATACTCTTATGAGATTGTTGATGGAAAAAGTACATATTATACTCAAAAAGACATTGAAAGCTGTTTAGAATAAACTAATTTAATATTATAAAGAGGAGTAATATGGCGGAATATGTAAATTTAGAAATGACTTATACAACTTATTCAGAATTGTGTGATGCTGTAGAAACCGCAACAACATATGCAGAAAGTTTTTGGGAAATACAATATCTAGTTCATCTTGTGGATTTTTTGGAAGAGGAATATGAAAGAGATAGAAGAAAACGAAATATGGATTATGAAACATGGAAATTACATGATGAATTATTTAGAAACAATGAAATTTATCATCATGAGTATTTCTATCGTGTGAAAAGTGTTTTTGAAGATTATGAAGATGAAGGATCATTAAAGTGAGACATATCTGAACAAGACAAATTCCATTTGATTTGTGAGTTGATTGATGTTTTTAAAAAAGATTGATGATTTTGCAATTTTTTGCAATGTAAAATTTAAGGAATTATATGTTACAATATCATTAAATTTAAACATGATAGTAACTTACAAGTTATAATATCCTTAAATTTATATATAATTGAAACTTATAAGTTACTATATAGTAAACTGGGTAAAACCATGGTCAAACGTGAGATATACATGAAAAAATATCAAAATTAATCGATAATGAACTTATTAAAGTAATAACTGGAGTTAGAAGATGTGGAAAATCCTACATGTTAAATTTAATAATAAATGAATTAATTAATCGAGGAATTACTGAGAATAACATTATATTAATAAATTTTGATAACCCCACATACAATAATGTTGAAAATACTCGTGAATTAGATTTACTTGTTAAAGATTTAATTAAAGATACAGACAGTAAGATTTATTTCTTTTTTGATGAAATACAAAATGTTGACGAATGGGAAAAATCAATTACAGGATATAAATTAATTTATAACTGTGATATCTTTATTACAGGTTCTAATTCCAAATTATTGTCTGGAGAATTAGCCACTCATTTAACTGGAAGGTATATTGAAATTAAAATGAAACCTTTTTCATATAATGAATATCTAGAGTACAAACATGAAAATAACATAGAATCCTCTTCATTTGATGAATATTTAAAATATTGTGGAATGCCTATTGTTTTATCTCTCGATAAGGATTATAAATTAGGATACTTAAGGGATTTATTCAATTCAATCCTTACAAGCGATATAATAATGAGATATAATATTCGTGATCCCGGTATTTTACTCAGATTAGTTACCTTTATTTTAGATAATGTTGGTAAAAATTTTTCTGCAAATAGCATTATTGAATATTTAAAGAAAAATAATCTAAAAATATCACGTAAAACAATTTATAATTACTTAAAATATTTAGAGAACGCTTGTTTTATTTATAAAGTTCAACGAAAAGATTTAGAAGGAAAAAGAATTTTAAAACTTAATGAAAAGTATTATGTTGTAGATCATGGATTTTGTCAAGCAATTGATGGTAGAAACGAATCAAATATAATTAGAACATTGGAAAATATTGTTTTCATTGAACTTTTAACAAGAGAATGGGATATTAAAATTGGAAAAATAGGAAAATTTGAAATTGATTTTATTTGTCAAAAATTTGATAAAATAATTTATATTCAAGTTGCTTATTCACTGGATAATAAAGAAACTCGAAAAAGAGAATTCAGACCATTATTAGAAGTAAAAGATAATTTCCCAAAATATATAATTTCATATAATGACAATGTTGATTTTTCCAGGGATTGAATAATTCATTTGAATCTGATTGATTTTCTTAAAGATTTTTCATTAATTGAATAATTCTATAAAATGATATCAACGATGAACAATGTGTAAAAGAAATTAATCTCTAATGTTTTGAATAATCCTATTAATCCTGCAGGTAATCATAGCACCCCTAGAATAATATAACTTATTTTGAATATCAACAGACATTATCCAAAATAATTTGAAAGGAGCAATACAATGAGTTATCTTTGAGATTAAGCTTAAAATATCATAAATCGTGCCAAGAATTGCGACATATGCTGTTTAAAACAAAATATGGAATCATACAATGTATTTAAAGCAAATGATTATGATGATGCCTATTTTGGATTTGAACAATGAAATAACTTTATGTCACAACTGCCATGATAAATATCATAAATCAAATAAAAACTAATATTAAAACAACCATACAATATTCTAGTAGAAACATATTAAATAGGAGATTGATTATGAAACTTGACAAAAAAATCCTAGAAGAAAAAATCAGAGAATACCGAACTTTTTTAAGCTGTTCCGAGTCCACATTAATGGGACTTTGTGAAACTGCCGACTATCAAATAACCCCCCATGACATGCGCAAATTAGCCTGCGGATTTGCTGGCGGAATGGGTGGGACATTTGACGAAGGAACATGCGGTGCCCTTACCGGTGCCTTAATAGCAAATGGTCTTCTTAACGATGACATACCAATAATTAAAGAAAATGCAAAGGAACTTTTCAACACATTTAAAACAGAATACGGAACCGTGAGATGTGATAACATAAGTAAAAACGGCGAAGACAAATCCCTGTGTGTTGACTGCTGTGTTTTCATTGCGAATAAAGTTTATGATTTGATGGATGAATAATTCTTTAAAAAAAAAACAAACATAAAAAAAATTACCCGTGCCGCAATGATTGACAAAGAAACCTTTTTTGAAGAAAAGAAAAATTATGATACTCTCGGCATTGATATTTATCACCTTGAAGATACAATAACCGATCCGGGATTAAAAGAGATTGACGAGCTTTATGTGGCCGCCGATGTATTAAGTATCAAAAATGCCCAAAAGCACAATTTTCACCTTAAATTAATAGCTATTATCGCACCTCTTATCACATTTTTATTTCTTATTTATGATGAGGCAGAACAGCACCTGCTCATTATCGTATGCATATTTCTGATTGTACTGCTCTACATCTATTACTCCAATATTGAAAAGGAAAAATGCTATGAAAAATATCTGGAATACCGGCTACTTGCAGAGGCACTCAGAGTCCAGTATTACCTTTACAAAGCAAAAATCAAAGATTCCACCATAGACCTTCTGCCATGGTTTCTTAAAACCGGAGTTCCACTGATTTCAGACGTATTTGCCGAACTGAAACTGCCCGATGCAGAAAAAAAGGAATCAATTCTTGACTGTTGGATTATAAATCAGAAGAATTACCATCACAATGCTATTTCAAGAACAAAATCCACAAAAAAGAGAAATGACAAGATAGAACAAGTTATACTGTTCTGTACCATTGCAGTCTACATTGCCACATTCATATTTGAAATTTACATGCTCATATACCACCCATATGATATATCAACCGCAAATTCCATCAGAGCATGTTTAAAAATAGGAATCGGAACCGCATCAGTAGCTGCACTATTTTCAAGCAATTATTACGGGAAATTATCCCTTTCAAATAAAATTACAGACCATGAGAGAATGGAAGCACTGTATGAAAAGATTGAAAGAACCATCACTGCAAACAATGGAGAGGAAAAAGAGGATGCCATACTTTTTCTTGCACGGGAATTTCTAATTGAAAACAGTACATGGTATGCGTTTCAAAAGAAAAATGACATTAATTTCAATGTGGAATAGCCAGATAGACACTAAAGAGAATCACAAGCAGGACGACATTCAGGACTGTGAATACCATCAGATACCTGATTTTAAATTCGGGGTGGCTACGGACAATAATTTTATAAGATATAAGATTTGCCATGGATGCAATGAGTGTTCCAAGCCCACCGATATTAATTCCAATGATTATAGATGAGTAATTTGTGGTGAAAGCGCTTAAAAGCATTGCCGATGGAACATTTGAGATGATTTGAGATGATATTACCCCCCATAAAACCTCGTTTCCGACAGTACACTGTTTGAAAAATGCCCTGAAAACTGAAATACTTTCCAAATTCCCAATTAAAATGAACAGTGCGATGAATGTCAAAAGCAGATAATAATCTATGCCTAAAAAAACCTTTTTAAAAAAATCCGACCTGTTAATGTCGATTTTTTCCATTTTCGATAGAATAATATTCTCCTTTGGTATTAATAGTGACACAGCCATTAAAAATACTGCAGATACGACAATGTAGGGTAAAAGCAGGAGGAAAAACGATTCGAATGGAATATGAGATATTGTATACATTACAATATTATGGGGTGCTCCGATTGGAAGAACCATACATCCGATATTGGAGGCAATGGTCTGCAGTGAAACGGTTATAACTGCCAGATCAGATTTTTTGACTTTTTTAAGTGCCAGTATGGAAAAGGGTACAAAAATAATTAATGAAACATCATTTGTGATAAAAATGGATGTGAAAAAGCATGTGAAAACTAAAAACAGAACCAACTGGCGGGTGTCTGAAACTTTAACCAGTAATCTGCGAACCAATTTTTCAAAAACGGCAAGATTTCTTAAAATCTCAACGACAAACATGATTGCAAGAAGCAGGATGATTGTATCCCAGTTGATATAATCCATACTCGGCTTTGCAAAAAAACATGAAATAACGGCTAAAATCAGTGCTATGGAAAACACAGTTTCCCTTTTAAAAAAATTGTAAAGATTTTTTTGAATAATCATAAAAATCGTTGAAAAAATCACATATTATCCGCAGTACAGTTTAAAGGCGAATATGATGAAATTAATCTGCATCTTCATTTAAAGTTTCTAAAAGAAAACTCACCGGTCTGAAACCGTCATTACAGGATATCATCGCTGAGTTTTTATCCTTCATCCATCCGTCATAGAAATCACCGCCGCCATGTGACAGGGCCAGTACGAAAGGTGATAGGCTCTCCCATGCGCTGTCACAGAAGTCGTCAGGTTTAATCCATCCGTTTGCAATGAAAACCTGACCCTCTTCAACGTCACATTCATGTTCAAGAGGATTTTCATATTTTTCAATTAAATCATCATGTCTGACTTTTCTCATTACGGTAATTTTAACTTTTTTCATAACACCACCAGATCCGTTTTTTCATAGCAGTTGGAACCCTTAAGAGATTTTTTATACTTCCAGCATTTGACTGCATCATCTAAGGTCCTGTTCTTATTGTCATTGAAGAACTCCCTGATATATTGGTTATACTGGAATTGCTCGGCAATTTCTCTTTTTTCCTTTGAATTTTGAATATCATGATATGCCCTGAGAGCATCGCTATATGTCATGTCTGGATTTGACTTTAACCATTTCTGAAATCTGACTTTGAACTTGAAATTTTCACCTATTTCGTTTACGAAAAACTTTATTTTGTCTTCACTGCATTTGAAGTTTTCACCGATTTCAGAGTCGAGTGTGATTTCTGAAGGTTTTTCAGCCAGATGATTTTTATTGCAGGTTCTGTTAACTTTTCACCAGTGTCAAGGTAATGAATTATCCTTTTTTCCAAATCACCCTTGTTTCCTGTGACTTTAAGACCTTCTTGCCTGCAGAAATCTTTAAGCTCCTCTTTTAGAAAATAGTATTGCTTAAATTCACCTGATTTGAGATTGGGAGTTAACCTTGGTATGACCATCTGAAAAAAATAAATGAGGAGGATTATCCTCTTGTTATTATGCTGATAATATCTCCGTCTTTGAGTTCATAGTCGCTTGCAACTCGCATGTGAGATCTTGCATCAACTGCATGCATGAAGTTGTCTCCGATATCTGAGTGAACCTTATATGCCAGTTCCTTTGGATTTGAACCTTTTTTAACGAGAATCCCATCAGGAAGAACATTTCCTTTCTGGTCCGTGTATTTGTGTTCATCCTGAACCGGATAAACAACAATATTGTCAAGCAGTTCAAATATGCCATAGTTTAAGGCATCCTGAATACCTGTGCTTCCATAAACGTCAAGGATATTGGTCTTGATATAATCAAGGGCATTCAGCTGATTTTCATTGAGTTTGTCTGCCTCAAGGATTTCAAAGTGGTCGTCTCCCGGAAGATATGATATTAAACCTGCCTTGGCCGCTTTGACAAGTGCTATTTCAGATTCCGCCGAAGCCGGAATTACATTTGGATATTTTTCCCTGATTCTTTTGATGTTTTCAGCGGATGTCGGCAAATCTGCCTTGTTTGCAACAATCATCATCGGCTTTGCAATGTGGAGTATGTTTCGGGTAAGTTCAATCAGGTCTTTTTCTTCCCATTTATTATAGTCCGGTTCGATATTTCTTTTGGCCTCGATAATGTCTTCTATGGCTATCCCGGTTCCGGACAGCTGGTCGAATAGTACCTTTGAAATATCAAGGTGTTCGGCACCGACCTTTCTTATGAGCCTGACCCAGTTTCTTGAAAGTATTCCGTACATCCACATTACTATTTCCTCTTCGAGAAATTCAATGTCCTCTAAAGGGTCATGGCTTCCTGCATCAACAGGGTTTCCTTCAATGTTGGTTGAACCTGAAGCGTCAACAACATGTATGAACACTTTTGCCTGCATTAAATCATCTAAAAACTTATTACCCAATCCTTTTCCTTCATGTGCTCCTGGTACAAGGCCTGCAACGTCAATCAGTTCAATTGGAAGCAGTCTTTTCCCGTCCTTGCATATTGAATTTCTAGGATTACAGATAACGCCCAATTCTTTACATGGACAATCCTTAATTACATGAGCAACAGCCTTATTTGCATCGATGGTTGTGAATGGATAATTTGCCATTTCAACGCTTGAAGCGGTTGCTGAGTTGAAAAATGAGGATTTGCCCACATTCGGTTTTCCAGTAACTGCAATTTGAAGCATAATAATCACATCAAATATTTGTTTTTAAAATTATAAATAGTTTCAGAAATTAAATTATATTATATGAAAGATGATGAAATTGAAAAACCTCAGGCGATGAAAATTCGCCAGGGAATACAGGATGCAATAACATATTCCCTTCCGGACAAGAAGTTCAGCCCAAAAAACATTGATTTGGTTGAAGTTAACATTGAACTGGATAATCTGGGTTGGGATTTCCATAATTACCGGATTTTAAACATATCCGATATCCATTTGGGTCAGTGGATTAATCCCGAGTATCTGGAAAATATGGTTGATTATATTAATACCCTGAACTACGATCTGATTGTGCTTACCGGAGATTACGTTTCATATGTTATTGAAGGATATGATGAAGCACTGGAAGCATCTCTTAAAAGGTTAAAATCACCTGACGGAAAATTTGGAGTTTTGGGAAATCATGACCACTGGATGGGTTCCGATATAATCAGGGACATCTTTAAAAAATCAGACATCACCGATTTAAGCAACGATGTGGTGCATCTGACAAAAGGTAATGATAGGATTAATCTGGCAGGCGTTGATTCATGCACTGTCTGTGCCGATAATCTGGATAATGTCCTAGAAAAACTCAATAGCGATTATCCGACAATACTTCTTGCACATGAACCGGATTTTGCCCTTGAATCTTCACAAACCGGGAAAATTGACCTTCAGATTTCAGGCCACTCCCACGGAGGACAGTTCATAATCCCTAAATTTGAAACAACACCTTTCAGAGGTCCGAACTCAACAAAATATCCTGTTGGTCTTTATAAAGTAAACAACATGATTCAATATACAAGCAAAGGATTGGGTACAAATTCATTCAGAATACGCATCAACTGCAAACCAGAAATTACAATAATAACACTTAAAACAAAAAACAAGCGAAAAATCCCAATAGAATGACTTTAAAAAATAGTATAATTTCCTATTTTAAAGCCATAATTACAACACACCTGCTTTCTGGCAAATATTGATGCAGTGCTTATTACATACTATATAAGCACTGACTTTACAACAGACCCCATATACAATTCTGTGCTTATTGTTATTGCCTTTGGAGTTGTGAATTCTCTTTTATGGCCTATAATCTTCGGTGTAGGGTCGCTTTTTATCAATTCAGTGATTTTCTATAATGCCACATATTTAATCCATGAGTTTATATGGGTTTTTACGGCTTTTGGCTAGTCCCTATTGTTATGCCAACAGCAACATGAAGCAGGTCAAAAAGAATCAGAAGTTGCACAATTCGTATTCGCCGTTGCTGATTGGTGATGTTAATGA
>CACYBU010000243.1 GCA_902772665.1 uncultured Methanobrevibacter sp.
TGCATCCACACAAATATGCAGCAACTGCAAAGAAAAAAACAAAAACATAAGCGGACTAAGAAAAATAGGAAATACGAAACTGGAAATGCCCAAAATGCGGAAAACACCATAACAGAGACATCAACGCAACTATAAACATACTAAACAAAGGTTTAGAAACCGTAGGGACTACGGTGCAGTAAAAATATCCAAAAATATAATCAAAAAAACTTGTTTTTTTTAGATGATTTTTTGGTTTGCGAATCCCCGTCCTCTAAGGACGAGGAAGTTCAATTAGGAGAACCAATTTAAATTAAACAGGATGAAAAGAATGATTTGTTGAAAGATGAATAAAATATATATTATTGAATAACCCCCCCCCATAAGAAGCAGGATTAAAAATATAATGTTTCGTCCAACTGCAAGGGTCAGACCTGACACCTTGAGAGATAGTAAAATACTAATACTAACATGAATCAGTTAAAAACTAACTCTTTTATCGGTTGATTCAAAACAAGTCATTATCTTAATTCTATCTTGAATTAAAGGTGATGAACAGATTTATTAGCTCTTGATAATGCAAAAATCCATCATTGCAATGATGTTAAAATGGCATGTGAAATTTTGAATACTGAATTAATGTATTTACAGTAATAGCCAAATTATTTAGATATTCAATGGATTATGATAACTTATGTGATTTAATGTGGATTGTTACTGAAAAATTTTATAACCTTGTTAACTCATCATCATTATATGGGCAAGTTAGAGAAATTAAGTAAACTATAACCTCATCAAAAAAATGAAGAAATAGAAAGAATAATAAACTGCACTCTTAAAGTTATATAAATGAAATAATTCTTACTATTCATACTCATCTATACAGTAAATATCATATCCACAATTGGGACAATATTCTTCGCCTTCTTCAACCCAGTGGCCACATACTGGACATTTCATTATAGGTTCCTCCATTAAATATTAATTAAATATAATCCGAACATGCAGACAATTATTCCCACTATTTGAGTGAGTGAAACATTCTCACGATATAAGAAATAACCAACCAGAAGCAAGACACAAGCAAGACCTATGTTTGCAACTACACTGGCAGTGTTTACAGTCCATCCGGCACGATAGACAAATACATATCCGACTTCAAGACCAACAATTGCAAGAGCCAAAATAACGGAGGTCCAATTGATTTTAGAAATTTCAACACCTACATTGGATGGTCCAACCATATATATGAAAATTATCGCGGTAATAATAGCTGCAACTAAATAAGTAACCATTAATGCACCAAACGGATTCACATCTCCCGGCATGGATTTCATACATATATTATAGAATGTATTTGAAAGAATTACTATTAAAATTGGCCAAATTAAATTCCACATAAAAATCAAAGGAAATATCTGATTAATCATTATATTTCTAGATAAAAGTATAAATAATTTTAGAATAATATTGAACGGACATCTTTTAATTTAATTCATGTGTCAAATCCTTCCAATGCTTTGATGAGTATTGTGCTTATGCCATTTGGTTCCGAAACTAGTGTAATAACTGTTTATACTATTTTTAATGGAATTTGATAGTTTATAATTAAGTTTAACAATTAAACTTTCATCCCAACGGGGGGAGAATTTCTTTTTCATGTAACTGACTTTCATCCATTTGGTTGGAATATTATCGTAAGTTCCATAGGAATTGCTTACCAGTACTTTTTTACCGTTGCTGCTGATGTCTAAAATAGATACATAGTGATTGTTTGCATGAAATATTAATGCGGTTCCGCCTTTTTTAAGTTCTTTCAGTGCACTGTTAAAAGAGGATTTGTAGAAATATGTGCAGATAAAATTATTCTTTTTTAAAGCCTTCATCATGGCGTCGCATGAAGTTCCGGCAATCGGTTTGGAATGTGCCAGTTTTGCAACATGTTTTTCACATACATAATTCTTTAATGCCTGACTGCACATACTGCAGGATGCCGGACCGCAGGTATAACCTGTATTTTGAACATCCTTTATTTCAGGATATGTGTAGGATTTTCCTTTAAGGGATACTGTGATTTTACCTGGCCAGTATCCATATTTATTTGCTTTGACTAGTTTTTTATTAATCTCTCTTTCAATCACGTTCCATTTTTCACGTTTGATAATGTGATTTAATTTTGGATGGTTTTTTGTTTTGAAGAATGTGTATTTGGTTAATTTGCTGTTTAAAAACAAACAGTAACTATCTCTTTTTAGAACTTCACGGTATTGTGATTTTTTTAGTGTGTATTTAGCATTGCCATCACCCATCACATAACTTCCGGGCATCAAATCAATGTCCGGTTTGCCTTTTTTATATGGAATAGGCTCTCTTAATGGATTTTTAACATTACCTATATGACATCTGATATTTTTGGATGAGTAATACTTTCCAACTTTAGCTTTTACAGTATAATGATTTGCCTTGACATTAGGTTTAAATACTGCTATTCCTTCGGAATTTGATTTTTTAGTAAGTTTTTTATCACCAATGTATAAAGTGATTTTTTTAGATACAGATTTGCCGTTTACTTTTAGATAAACTCTCAGATATCCTTTTGTAAGTAATCGGGAGTTTCCAATTTTAATTGACCTTGATGATGTAACATGAACTGTCAATTTTTTAAAGGAATCCTCATACTGATTATCTCCTTTATATTTAACATTAATGGAAGTTTTGGATTTGATTTTAATTGTGATACGTCCGTTGGAATTTGTTTTTTTGGAATATGTTTTCCCGTGGTATTTAATTGTGAGTTTTTTTCCTGAAACTGAATCGCCTCTACTGTCGGTGAGGTGAAAATACAGGTAATTTCCTTTAACTATGAAATTTGCAGATTCGGTGATTTTGGTTTTTAGTTTATACACATTGATATTGAAATATTTAGAAACGGCAGTATAGTTGTCATCACCTGCAAATGCTACTGTTAACTTATATGTTTTTGCGTTAAGATTAATTGAGAGCTTTACAGTTCCCTTGGAATTTGTTTCAAGTGAATATAACTTATTGTTGAGAGTGATGTTTAATTTTTTAGATTTTAATGGAGTTCCTGTTGAATTTTGAAGATATATTTCAAGGGTATCTTTAGCGTTTAGCTTATTGGAACTGATATTGATTGAAGGAGTTGTTTTTTCATAAGTTGAATTGTCGCTTATACTGTTTCCAGTATCATTGGTTTTTATAGTGTTATTTTCTTTTACAGGTATGTCCTGTGTTTTAACAGTGTCTGTTGAGTTGGAATCATTTGCCGAGACATATGTCATGCTTAAAAATAATATAATTAATGTGAAAATTAAAAGTTTTTTGTAAGATAGCATGAAATTCACCTAAACAGTCCAGATTGTCATGAAAAACTTTGAAAAGAATCCTCTAATAACCGATTTGCGGGATTCTTTCATTGGTAGTTTGTCTTGTCCATTTAGTGCCGAAACTGGAATAGAAATAATTAATCTTATTTTTAGTGGCTTTTTTTAAGTTATAATTAAGTTTAACAATGAGTCCTGAAGTATCATAATTATTAAATCTTTTTTTCATGTATTTGACTGTTAGCCAGTTGGTTGGAATTGCATGACTGCCATGATCATAATCTCCGGAAGGATTTCCAACTAAAACTTTCTTACCGTCTTTACTGATATCTAAAATAGCCACATAATGACCCCATGTATGGAAAACTAAAGCACGTCCACCTTTTTTAAGTTGTTTTAAAGCTTTATTGAAAGATTTTTTATAGTATATGGTGCATTTGAAATTCTTTTTTTCCAAGGCTTTTTTAAGACCCGTGGTGCTTGAACCGTAATATGAACTGGTTCCGGCAAGTTTGGCTAAATATTTCTCATTGAAATAATTTCTTAAAACCTGAGTACACATGCTTGCGGAGGTCGGACCACAGGTATAACCCGTATTCTGCTCATCTCTGACTTCACTGCAAGTATATGATTTGCCTTTTAGAGATACTGTGATTTTACTTGGCCAATATCCTTTTTTGTTCTTTTTAACAATCTTTGTATTTATTGCACGCTCAATCACATTCCATTTTTCACGTTTGATTATATGATTGAGTTTTGGTTGTGATTTTGATTTGAAGAATGTGTACTTTGACAGTTTATTATTCAAGTATAAACAGTAACTGTCCCTTTTAATCACGTCACAGTACTGTGCCTTGGTTAGAGTGTATGTCATGTCTTTATCAGCCAGCACATAACTACCTGGCATTAAATCAACATCCGGAACACCGTTTTTTAAAGGAATTTTCTGTTTTAAAGGATTTTTAACATCACCCTTAATACCATTGACTGTTTTTTCAGCATATGCTGCACCCATATGCGAATCTCCTTCAAAGGTTACGGTTACTTTAAATGTTCCGACACCAGTATTGGGTTTAAATACTATTATTCCTTCGGAATTTGATGTTTTTGTGAATGTTTTACTTCCGACAGTGATTTTAACAGTTTTTTTAGAAATCAGTTTTGAATTACTGCATTTTAAATATATTCTCAGATAACCGTTGGTTAAAAGCCTTGTGTTTCCAATAGTTATTGTAGTGGATTCAACAACCGTTACCTCTGCAATCTTTGAAACTGTATTAAAATAGTCATTGCCATTAAATGCAATTTTTATGGAATACTTTTCAACTGCAAGATTAACTTTAAATCCTGCTTTGCCTTCACCATTAGTTTTTGCAGTGTATGTCTTACCATTGACTTTGAATGAAACTTTCTCACCAGTTATTGGACTTCCGTTCTGACTTTTAAGATAAACGTGAAAATAATTTCCCTTAACAACCGTAGTACTGACCGGGATAATCTTTGCATTGGCCTTTAAAACCCCAATGTCAAATGTCTGATTGGTGCTTGAAAAGTTTTCATTACCCCTGAAATCAACGTTTAACAAATAGTTGTTGGGTTTAAAGTTCAGTTTTAAACTAATTTTACCCTGCAAGTCAGTAAGATGAGTATCAGAAGTATTGTCAATAGTTGTTGTCAGATTCTGATTAGTGATTGGTGCATTATTTTTATCCTTTAGATAAATGTCAATGGACTCACCATAGTGTACCTGAGAAGAGTTAACGGATATTACGGGGATTTCCTTATCTTCATCTTCCTGCAATATGTCACTTGAATCTATTGTATCGTCAATTAATAATAAAGATTCATCGGTGGAATTATCATCACCGGCCGAGACAATTCCAATGCTTAACACTAAAATAATTAGTATTAATAAAATCTTTAATTTATTTTTCATAAATTTCAACTTCCAGATATTCTAAATTTAAAATTCAGCGGATTTTTGAATGTCATCCCAGTTTTCACAGAACCAGTCATGAGTTCTTTTAAGTCCGTCATCAAATGAAACCTTTGGAGAATATCCTAGGATGTTTTTTGCCTTTTCTATTGAAGAGAGTAATTTGGTTTTTGCATCCCAGTCACGGCGGGCAACATAATTAATGCCGGCTTCGTTTCCGGTCAGTGCATTTACCTTGTTTGCCATGTCGATTACTCTGTGGTCTTTGCCTGAACCCAAGTTTATTGCTTCACCAATTGCTTCTTCTTCAATACCCATAGCAATCAGACCGTTACAGATATCATCTACAAAAGTCCAGTCTCTTGTTTCTGAACCGTCACCTGTAATTGGGAGTGCCTGTCCGTTTTTAGACCAGAACATGAAGTTTGGAATTACGTTTCTGTATTTTCCCGGAACTTCACCAGGTCCGAATACATTGAAAAATCTTGCATTGACGATGTTCATGTCATATAAATTGTGGAAATAGTTGGTGTAAAGTTCTCCCAATAGTTTTGTTACCTGATATGGTGTGTGAAGTGAGATTGAAATATCATGTTCTTCAAATGGCATTTTAGATTCAAGTCCATAAACTCCACAGCCTGATGATGAGTAAACGAATCTGTCCACCCCGGTGAGCTGTGCATATTGAAGCACTTTTAAAATACCTATACCGTTTACCATCAAATCCTTTTCGGGGTTGTCAACACTGTTTTGATTTGCAAAGTGTGCTGCCAGATGGTAGACATAGTCCGGTTTTTGTTTAAAGACTCTTTTTAAAACAGCATCATCAAGGATATCTCCCTGGATGAATTCTATATTGTCTCTGGGTGAAATATTCCATTCATATGCTGATGAAAGATTATCCAATATTATAACTTTTTCAGCTCCCAGATCTGCAAATTTACGGGTTAAATTACTTCCAACACATCCTGCTCCTCCAGTTACGAGGATTGTTTTATCCTGATATTCATTATATTCACGCATAATTATCACTTTAATTTATTTTTTCGCCCTACCTACTCTTCTTGCAACTACCATTTCTCCAACGGAAATTAATCCTGCGAAGAATTTTTCAAGTCCACCGGTTGCCCAAATTGCTTCTCCAAAGGTAGCACTCATGATATCGGCTTCATATTCTTCGGCAGTGATTTTTTTACCTGTGGTTTTTGTAGACACTAAAGCGGATGCTGACATCAGCTCTTCCCAGGTTACGCCTTTAAGCTGATTTTGCATTTCCTTGTATAAGCTTTCAACTTTGATATCATAAAGATTTGACAGGAGTTTCACAATATCACATGCACGAACCATACCTATTACCTGATTGTCATCGTTTAAAACAGGGACAGTTACGAACTTATTGTTGGCAGTTAAAATCACGGCTTTTCTAGCGGGATCGTTTTCATGAACGGTTGCAACTTCTCTGCAACTACTCATTACATCTGAAATCTTTTCACTGCCTTCTCTTAAGCCTTTGGTAATATCAAATGCTGTAACCCATCCAATCAATTGCTTATTATCATTTACAACAGGACAGGTAAAACGTCTGACATGTTCCATGGCTATTGAAGCTTCAACAACAGTATCATCCCCATTCAAATATACGAAATCCTTATCCATTAACTCTTTTGCTTTCATAAACAGACCTCATTTTTATTCATTTTCTACTCTTTTCAATGCTCCTACAGGACAATGATTTGTGCATTCTATGCATCTTATACATTTATCATTGTCTAGAACAACCTCACCATCTACTAACTCTATAGCACCTGTTGGGCAATTTTCTTCACATAAAAAACAGTTTACACATGCCTCATGGTTTACTTCTATTACCCTGGAGTGGATAATAGGACCAATATACCTGTCCAGACTTATTGCAAAGTCATTTAGAGATATTTCACGACAGGCACCGCATCCAATACACATTTTTTCATTAATATATGGATATAATTCATCATCTATTAGCTCTATCCCCAAATCCATATTTGAATTCTCAAAGAATTCCTTAAATTCAAGAGTGAATGCGTTTGTTGGACATAAGTTGGCACAATCATCCCAATTATTATCGTCAACCGTATAATCAATTGAAATATTATTCATACGAACTACTCTATGAGCGCAACTAACATTAGCCAAATTGTATTCGATGACTTCTCTTTCATCTTCATGGTCATAAGTGACTGTATTATCAATCAGTTTTATCGCAGAAACAGGGCATGTCTGAATGCAGATTTCACATTTCACGCATTTGTCAGTTATTTTAGCCATTCTAAAAATATTGGCCGGTTCGATTGCATTAACCGGGCATTCACCGACACATGTATTGCACCTTACACATCTTGGTGAGACAGCGAAAATTTCTTCAACCGTACTAAAATCATCCAGTTCAAATTGGAAATCATCACCGTCATCATCTAGTTCAACAGATTTTAAAAGAACCTCTCGTTCAAGGTCTTTTATCTGTTTTATAAAAGATACATTCATTTTTTATACCAACTTAAATAATTTTTTTTTATAAAATTTATATGATTTTTATTATTTAAAAAAATTCCTCCAAATCTTTTAGAGTAGGGAATTTTTCCATTCCAAATCCTTCAATAGATTTACTGGCCACCCAATTTCCGATTCTGCAGGATTTTTCCAAGTCATATCCCTTTAAAAAGGAGTATAGAAATCCGCTGTTGAAGCTGTCTCCGGCGCCGGTTGTATCAACGACATTGCATTTGAATGCATTGACTTCACATTCATGTGAATTATTTATTGCAAATACTCCCTGTGATCCTTTTTTTACTACAACAGTTTCAATTCCCATATCCAAAAATCCGATAGCCAATTCTTTTAAAGGACTTTTATTATTATTACATAATAATCGTAATTCTGATTCATTTATCAAAAGAATATTAGTTCTATCAAGTATAGGTTTTAATTCATCAAATCCTTTCTGGACATATATCATTCCCGGATCGAAACTTAAAACACACTGGTCGCTGAGCTTTTCGAGCAGTTCAATCTGGGTGTTAAATGAATCACCGACAAAAGAGGTGTAATGCATTATTTTACATCTCATAATGTTTAGAGGATTTATTTCCCCGATTCTGATTTCATCATTAACACCGGGGTCAATGTATAGGCATCGCTCTCCATCCTCATCAACAAATCCCAGACATTTCCCGGTTGAACCGTTTTCTGAATAGATTAGATTATTGGAGTAAACTCCGTTAATGGCCAAATGATATTCTATCAAATCCCCGTCTTCATCTTCAGCTATTTTACCTATAATTGATGTTGAACATCCTAAACGGGATAATCCAACTATGGTATTAGCTGCTGAACCGCCGGGAGTTTCTGTTTCAGTTTTGATGAAACTTTCCTCATCTTCACAGGCAATATTTTCCACTGAATATAATTTATCCACATTCAATGCTCCAAATCCAATAACCTCAGCATTTAAATCATTGTCAAATATTTCCATTTTAAAACCTTACTTTAAGATATCTAATAAATTTATATTTTTATCTCCAAGTTTACCGTTAAAATTACCTGCAGATATTCCAACTACTCCTTCAAATTCCAGGGCAACATCAATTCCTGCTTTAATTGCATTGTTCATTGATTTTTCATCAATTGCATTTATTACAACTTCAGGAATATAATTTACGCCTTCAGGAACTTTGGATTCATCACCTAAACGTTGCTTAAGTGAAGGACAGTAAAAGTGATTTGTTGTTGGGCCAATTTCGGGGAAATTTGTTTCTGGCTTTGAAGCAGCTGAGCAGATATCAAATGGTGCAGTTGCACCTCCCACATCCATTATTGCCTTGATGATTGCATCACCTGCATTTATAACGGCTTGCTGGGTTTTGCATAAATACCAGAAGTTACCTCCCATAGTACCGTTGTTTATTTTGAATTTTTCTTCAATCTGGAAATCCGGTACTGCAATCGGTACATTAATCATTTTTCTCCCGTATTCTTCAACAATCCATTCGTATCCGTCACCACAGTGACCAACGATGTCCATCATTTCAATATATTCATCACTTTCCTTATCCGAGTAGTCGAAAATACGTGTGAATGGCTTGACGAGTACATCCTGCCTTAATCTGTGTGACAGTTCAAATGCGAATTTTTCTATATCGTCGCCACCTAACCAGTACTGTACCACTGCTCCGAATCTGTTATCGGGAGTTTGTGACTTGTCCAAAAAGCCTTCCACACCGCCTTCAACTCTCCCGATAACTGCACTTGGAGTTGAAGTTGAATCATATGCTGCTCTTTTTACAATTGCTTCAGTGGGTCCTGTAATTAAAGCTCTTACGTATTTACCGTCAAAAGCTTCAAAGAATGTGTCTTCTACTTTTTCATAATTCATTATTTACACCTAACCTAATCCGCCTATATCCTGGCCACGAATATTGTTTCTCATTTCTTTGCTGAGTTTTAATATATTTTCATAGTTTTCATCAGTTATTATCTGGATTAATGGATAATCATCATTGAATACATCTAAAAATCTGTTTTTGATTTTTTCATCAATACAGTAGTCATCGAATAATTTTTCCAAATCATTTGAAGTATTATAATCTTTAATGAATTTCAAAACCTTATTTTTATCATATTTTAGATAAACATCTGCTATTAGGAGTGTTGATAGGGCACTTGGTGATACAATGGCGATTTCTGCTACTTTAAGTGGATATTCATTTCCATTGAATGATATGCTTATTCCACCCTTTCTTCGGGCGAACTCGAGAGGCTGCACATCTGTTATGCTGTCGCCAATGTAGAGCATTTCATTAACGTCAATGTCATCTCTTTTGATTATATCATCAATAGCCAGTTTTTTGCCCTGACCTCCAACCACATCAATTTCTCTGATTTTATTATAAATAGCCATTTTTGGAATTTGTTTGAAGAAAATATCATCAAATAAACTGTAATCATCCGGATTATTTAAAATCAAATCCTTGAAGCTGATAATTTTTTGAATCTCATCATCATTCAGTTTCAGACCATCCATATCAACATCAGTGTAAAATGTATTTTCAAAAGCTACATCAAAATATTTGCATACTGCTTCAATATATTGACCATAACTAGTACTTACAATATAAATATTCATAACTTCCTTCAAGTAATCAAGCAGGAATTTTGAATCATTAACCGCACATATATTGTTCCTGGAAAAATCAATGAAATCCGTATTTGAAAGATTTTCAACTACAAAAAAAGGCAGAATAAATTTTAAAGTATTACCCACCTTGTAACCATCTTCTTTAAAAACAACAGCCAGATAATCATCATATAAACTAAGTATCTTAAATAAATCCCCGCCGTTTTCAATATAATTGGCTGCAATTTCATAAGCATTGTCATTTAAGGTCAGTGGCCCTTCACAATCGCTGATAAATGATTTTTGAAACATGATTCACCTGAAATTTACTATTCTAATTGCATCCAAAGGACAAATTGCTTCACATGTCCTGCAATAAATACACTTTTCACCATTAAATTCTATTTTATCCCCATCCGTTATTGTTAAAGCATCAGTAGGACAGTTTTTAACACAGATTGCACATGCCTGGCATTTATCATCGGAAAGTGAAAAGTCACCAATCCTCTGTTTATATAAATAAGACCGTGCATAGTATAAGTCCTGGTCTTTACTGTAGAAGTAATCGTCATAGGCTCCGATAGCATCAAACTGACATACTTCAACACA
Organism: uncultured Methanobrevibacter sp.; assembly: GCA_902772665.1. GTDB lineage: Archaea > Methanobacteriota > Methanobacteria > Methanobacteriales > Methanobacteriaceae > Methanocatella. Next base: position 11,018 of record CACYBU010000243.1, read on the forward strand.
TCTTCCGCAGTATATGCAGTCATCACTGATTGTAATAGGATTCGGACCGTTCAGTTCAATAGCTTCAACCGGACAGACATTGAAACACTCACCGCATGCAATACATTTTTTATCATAGACTTCAATGTTTCTGTCCATTAGATATGATCCTACCAGTTTTGTGAACTTGCCTATCTCTATACTGGTGTTGAGACTGATTTTTAATTCTCTCTCCATCATGTCATTTACTTTATATTCAATGAAATGCTCAAAGTTCTGATCATTGAATTCCAATGCAATCTGTTTTCCCACTTTCTGGAGAACTTTATTTAAACTGATTAAATCAAGAGATAGTCTTTTTACATCATAATCAATGATACCTGATACAATATCATAGGATTTAATTTCACTATACATTTTGAATGCTTTTTTACGTGAGGAATATCTGATTGCTCCTGAAGGACAGGAATGCATACATTCTTCGCATCTTGCACAGTATCCCGGGTTAATATAAGGCAGTTTATTTGTTCTGCCTACGTTAATGGCACCCATTGAAGGGCAAACTCTTGTACATGTCATGCACCCGATACATTTAGGCTGATTGATAACAATAGCTTTTCCTCCCTTAACTGTTTTAGGAAGCAGTTCACCGTATTTGATTGCATCTGTAGGACATACCCTGAAACAGTATCCGCATCTGACACATGTATCCTTGTCTATTTCACTGTGAGGTTCATGAGTTCCGTCGGCCACAATATGAATTGAACCGTTTTTGCATGCCTGAACACATGCACCGCAGGCCTTACATAGTTTAGTGTTGATGTTTGGAACATTTTCCTTTAAAGGAGGATCCATATTAACTTCAAGAGATATTGCATCATAGGGGCATGCATTACGGCATAATACACAACCAAAACATGTGCTTTTTAATTTAATAAGGTCATCTGATTCATCCAAATAAACCGCATCTATAGGGCATGATTCCAGACATGGTTTATCTTTACAGTCTGCGCATTTGGTCTGGTCAATGACATAATCCACGTCAACATGTCTTAATGGTCTTGGTGTTTTAGTAAAACTGTCAATCATGACACTCACTCCATAAATATATCTTCATTGAGATTAGATGCTTTTACTGTAACATGTATATTTTCACCGTCGTCAAGGGAGAATTTGGAAATGAAGTATTTGATTACTGAAAACGGACATGTCTGGTAACAAATACTGCATCTTAAACATCTATCTTTATCTCTTACAATCGTGTCTTCTTTTTGGTCAAATGAAATACATCCTGTTGGACAATCCGGAATACATAACTGGCATTTCTTACATTTGGACTTGTCCCAGTCGATGATTCTGATTTTTAACCTGTTCACTGCATTGGTTATGATTTCCAAAGTGATTTCTTCATCGGGAATGATTTTCAATGCCTTATCCCATATTTCAGATAAAGGAACATCATACTGCAGAAGACCGTTTTTTTCCAGTGCCCTTAAGTCTTCCTCTTTGGAATTGATGTAGTTTTCAAGATAATCAACACATAAAAGAATCAGGTCTTTTTGATCCTGCAGGTTATCAACAAATACTGCCTTCATTGCTCCATTCACCGGACAGACTTCAAGACATTCACCGCAGGAAATGCATTTAAGCTGGTCTACAACCACTTTTCCATCGATTTCACTGATTGCATCCACCGGACATTTCTTTAAACATTTTTTACATTTAATACATAAATAATCGTCAACCAGATATTGTCTTTTTGATGGAATAATGTTGAATTCAGGTAATATCAAATGATTATGACCGCATTCCAATGTTTTAGGGTCAGTCGGGCAGACTTCAGCACAGAATCCGCAACGGATACATGCTCCTTTTGTAATGACTGGATATGTGAAACCAGCACCTTCTTCTGTATCTTCATCACGAACCAGTTTAATAGCATTAGGTGAAGGACATGAAGTTGTGCATGCTCCGCATCCTATACAATATTCTTTATTGACTTTAGGGAAATCTCTGAATCTTTCCGGTTTGTCTGATATTTCCGGTTCTGATTTTGCATTTGCAAATGCGTCAGTCCATGCTCTTCTTGCAAAGTTATATACATACCACATGAGAGATGACATTTTTTATTTCACCTCATCAAATTTCCTAATATAAGTTTTTCCGGCTTCATTGGTAATTGCCACTCTTTCAGCACATGCAACACACGGGTCGCTTGTTGCATATGTAGCTACGGCATCAGCAACGGTCGGCACATCACGAATCATATATTTTGCACAGGAATCCATATTTGCAATACTTGGAGTTCTGATTGAAATATTTTTAATCAGACTGCCGTTGGTTTCAATCATATATGTAACTTCACCACGGGGAGCTTCATTTTTACGCATTGCATAACCTGATTTAATTTCAGCAGGAGTACGAACTTCACCATCAGGTATATTTTCAATAGCTTGTCTAACCAAACTTATAGATTCGGGGATTTCATCGAATCTTGTTAATGTTCTTGCGTAGTTATCTCCTTCGTTTCTTCTAATTACCTTGAAATCGAAATAATCAGCATAAGTATAGTGTCCTACACGATAATCTTCTTTAACACCAGAGGCTCTTCCAATAGGACCCACTGCACGGCCTTTTATGGCTTCTTTTTTGGACATGTATCCTATTCCCTTACATCTTAAAGCAAGTGCGGGTCCTTCGGCAAACAATGCACGGGCTGTTTCGAATTCATCTTCAATCGCTTTAAGGTTTTCAAGAATCGGTTTGAAGTGCCTTTCATCAGCATCCATTCTAACGCCGCCAACTACATTCCAACCCATATTAACTCTATTTCCTGTTAAAAGTTCAATGGAATCCATTGCATATTCTCTTAACTCCAAAACTTTCATAAATAATGTTTCGTGATCCATTGATTTGAAGAATGTGGAATTACCGAGCAGGTGGCTTTGAATTCTATCCAGTTCATTTGCAATAACTCTTAAAAACTGGGCTCTTGGGGGTACGTCAACGTCTGAAATCTGTTCAATGGTTTCTGCAAATGTTTGTGTGTGTTCATATGAACAGATACCGCATACTCTTTCGGATAAATAAATTCCTTTTTGCCAGGTTTTGCCTTCAATAATCTTTTCAATTCCTCTGTGAACATAACCATATTCGATTTCCGCTTTAACTACTCTTTCACCTTCAGTTTGCAATTTTAACCTTATAGGTTCCTTTAAAGCCGGGTGAATCGGACCAATTGGCACTATCATTTTTGTTCCCTCCCACGCTCGGCAATAGCCTGTGGTCCCACCGCCAGAATAGCTTCCAATATTTCATTAGGTCTTGGTGGACATCCGGGAATTTCTGCTGCAACAGGAATGAAATTAGAGGCAGGTGCATTTACATGACCGCCTTCCTGATTAAATACATCTCCGGATATCGGGCAGTTTCCAACAGCTACTGCAATTTTTGGTTCAGGAGCTTTATCATAAATTCTTTTTAAGTTGTCCTTCCATTGTTCGGTTACAGCACCGGTCAACAGTAGAACATCAGCTTCACGAGGATTATTGTGAACATAAATTCCATATTGCTCTAAGTCGTATCTTGGGGACAGTAATGCTACGCATTCAACGTCACATCCATTACATCCTCCGCAATTTACGATACAGACGTGAATTGAGCTTTTTCTCACAACATCCTTAATAGCATCTAACATTGTACTCCCTCTTTAATATTTAGCTTCCTTTTTTAATAATTCAAATAATTCTAAATGACCAATTTTTAAAGCTTCTTCATAAGATTTACCGTTTTTAACTTCATTAACTAATTTCATTTTAAGATTTCTTGCATCTTCATCAGATATTACTTCCAGTGTGCCGTTAAACCAGCATAATCTTAAATCGGCATTGAACTTCTGATAAAGACATATGTCTCTGGCTGATTCGTGTGTTGCATGGAGTGCAAGAATTGAAGACATGTCAAACAAGTGAAAGAAAACCTCTTCAACTTCTTCAGCACTACAGTCAAAATCCTTGGAAAGTGGAATTATAATATCTCTTTGCCAGGCATAACTTTTTATTATTCTTTTCTGCATTAATTCTAATTTAGCATCATCTTCCATTTCCATCACATCAACCTGCACATTAATAATAAATAAACTATAATTCCAACAATTAATCCCACTGCAGTTTCTTTTCTACCGTATCCTGGTCTTTCACCCATTACAAACCCCGCAAGGAGAAAACCTATTGCTGATAAAATAATATTACCAGAATTAAAACCTAAAACCCATCCAATGATTGAAATTAGAGCGAATGGAATGTTAAATTTGGTTACCGCAACAAACGGTTCTCCATGCTGTTTGTAACTGTAAAGCAAACCGAGAATGGATCCGACTGCAAACATGAGTATATAAATCATATAATTTAACATAAGATCTCCTACATTGGTTTATAAAGCAATATGAACGAACAGATTATTGCCAAAAAGGTTATAATAAAACATACTTTCTCAATACTTTCTATTTTATGTGCGAAATTACCCCGTGAAAGCAATACGAAAATTGCCAGGACAATTCCAATAATTACAATCGGAACAATAAGATATGAATGAAGCAGAACTGTCAGTAATCCTATGACGATTATTCCAATGGCAACTAATGCTGTAAAGTAAACAATTACATCCTCACTATTCATGCTACCACTCCTGTAAATATCATTAATATTGTTCCAAAGAAGCATATTGCCCCTATGGTAATTTGAGTCATCACTGAATGGTTCGGACTGAGAAGTGGAGTTGTTGCATTAATAAATCCTGTTATAAATGAAATTGCAACCATTCCAATCAGATATCCAACAGGACTCATCGGACCGAAGAATATTGTTAAAAATACCCATAGCATAACATACCATGCAATTGATTCTGAAAACAACATGAATCCTCTTAAAAATCCGAAATGTTCAGTTTCAAATCCTGAAATTAAAGTTTTGTCTTTTGTAATTGCAAACGGAGAGTATGGGGATTTAGTGATAATTAACATGAAAAACATTAAAGCTGCAAGTGGAATTGAAAATATTAACGGACCATGTACAGACTGATATGTAATGATTTCTCCAATATTCATTGTACCGGTTATAAGATAAACAAATACGATTGATGCGAATAATGGAAGTTCAGTTGCCGCTGACAATACCGCCCTTACGCAACTCAGTTTACCATATGGTGAACCCGAACTTGATCCTGAATTATGCTCAACAATCTTATAAACCGCATAAACACCAAACAGGATTAACAGTGAATCATGAGCCACAGGCCCTACAATAACACCTACAATCCAAATTAAAGCCAGTATAAAGACAATACCTATATAAAATACTTTAGATACTGTTTTTGGAATTGCTGTTTCTTTAAAGAAGAATTTTAAAGAATGTATCAGATGCTGGACAATAGGCGGTCCCGGACGTTTCTGTACACGTGCCATTACTTTTCTATGCAAACCCAAAAGCAAGCTTCCCGCCAGAAAAGCAATAATAACATTGATTAAAATATTTGCCATCAAATTCATAATACCACTCTAATACCCAGTAAACGGTTCTTTCAGCCTTTCTTGCTTATCTTCAGGTTTTGGTTTAGCCATTGTCAATAAACCAAGAGATAAAA